>JAMCXR010000033.1 GCA_023474185.1 Patescibacteria group bacterium
GATCCTGTATCCTTCTACTATCCCTTGATTCTGCAAGGAGCTGGGCGGGATTCAATACTACGACGACTACGGCGGCGAGGATTCCTATGACGGCTATGCTTATGAGGAGTTCGATGAGGGTGAAGGAGGATTTGGAAACGTTAGACATATGAGATACGGATATTCTAATTTAACAACTTGCGATATATCGGCGTAGTAAGTCGTTAGCGTCAGCATCATAATGCTGACGCCCCCGTCAAACAGCTAGTTTCCCCAGTGGCTCTATATTTTGATTAGCTCCCTAAAAATATGGTAGGTAGCCAAAGCGTCGTCTATCGCGCGGTGATGCTGCTTAATTTCGACACCGAAATATCCTGCCATTTCCTTGAGCGATATTTTTTCCAAGTGGTTGGTTTCCTTAAATTTCAGCCAAGCCATGGAAAAAATATCCAGCCCTTTGTAAAAATACGTCGGCTCCAAGCCGCAGGCTTCCATTCCGTTTTGAATATGCATCCAGTCGAATGCCAAATTGTGCCCGACAAGTATTCCCTCCTGCGCGAAGTCCAGGAATTTTTGCATGCCCTCCGCCAGAGAAACGCCCTCCTTTTCCCACTCTTCCTCGTTGAAATTGACTACTCTCAGCGATTCCTGGTCAGCTAATTCCAGCCTGGACGGCTTGATTTTAATGTCCACCGTCGATACCAACTCCAGCGTCTTGGCGTCAGCTCTAACTGCTCCTATCTCCAAAAGCTCCTTATCCAGAAATAATCCTGTGGTTTCGGTATCCACGAAAACCAAATCCCGGTCGCGCATCGGCACATCGTAAAGTCGATAGTTTTTCATAAATTCTGGCGTAAACTATTCGGCCAAGTTAACCTTCGGTTTTCAGCTTGGCGCCCAAATAGTCAGTAACTTCAGATATTTTTACCCGGTCTTGCCGCATCGTGTCGCGATCGCGAACGGTCACCGCTTGGTCGTTTAACGTTTCAAAATCCACGGTTACGCAGTAAGGTGTTCCTATTTCATCTTGGCGGCGGTAGCGGCGCCCGATGGATTGGGTTTCGTCATAGTCGGTGGCAAACAACCGGCGCAAGTCGCTCCAGATGTTTTTCGCCACTCCTGTCAGCTCACTTTTTCCGGAAAGCGGCAAAACGGCCGCTTTAAACGGCGCGATATGCTTGGGGAATCGTAAAACCGTCCTGATTTCCATTCCTCCAGCGGCGGTTCTCGCCTCTTCTTCGCTGTAAGCGGCACAAATGACGGCCAGAAGCGCCCGATCCAAACCGAATGTCGGCTCGATGGCGTGAGGAATAAATTTTTCTCCGGTCTGCGGGTCGGCGTAGCTCATGTCCGCTCCGCTTTTTTCCGCATGATTTTTCAAGTCGAAATCCGAACGATAAGCTATGGCCTGCAATTCTTTAACTCCGAAGGGAAAGGAATATTCGACGTCGATAGTGCGTTTGGAGTAATGGGCGCGTTCGCTTTCGGGGAGATCGTGGAAATGCAAATTTTCATCTTTCAACCCCAACGACTTCATCCATTTTTTCATTTCTTCCAGCCAAAATTCAAAATGTTTTTCCCACTCCGCCGGTTTGACGAAATATTCGAACTCAACCAGGTTAAACTCCTTCAGCCGGAAAATGAAATTGCCAGCGGTTATCTCGTTGCGAAAAACTTTGCCGGCTTGAGCGATGCCGAACGGCAATCGTTTTCTGGTCACCCGTAAAATTTCGGGGAAATCGACGAACATTCCCTGAGCCAATTCGGGCCTGAGGTAAACAACCGCTGTTTTTTCCTCAGTCGGACCGACGTACGTTTTAAACATCAGGTTGAACTGGCGGGGTTCGGTGAGTTCGTTGCCCTCCGGGCTTTTTATCCCCTTTTCTCTGATGACCTCGGCCATCTCTTTGAGAGATAAGCCGCTCGGATCGACATTGTTTTCCTGAAGCAAATGATCGGCGCGGTAGCGAGCATGAGTGGCTTTGTCCTCGACTAGAGGATCGGTGAAGTTTTCCAAATGACCGGAAGCTTCCCAAATTTTTGGATTCATGATGATGGTCGAATCCAATCCGACCATATCCGGCCTGGATTCCACGAAAAATTTCCACCAGGACTCGCGAATGTTGCGCATCAGTGCAACGCCGAGTGGGCCATAATCCCACGAATTTTGCAACCCGCCATAGATTTCCGATCCCGGAAAAATAAAACCCCTGTTTCGGGAAAGGGATACTATTTTATCCATCAGGTTCTCGCCGATTCCTTTTGTCTCAGCCATTATTCTTGGATTTATACTAGCCGAAAAAAAAGCATTCGTGAAGCGCGAACCATGATCCGCCGGCTGGCGAGTTAAAACTTGGGACAGCGGATTTTTTACTGCTGCACCAGCCCCTGTCCAACGCTCACCGACGGGTCGCTCGGCAAAAGCGTGGTGATTGGCGAAGAAGAAGCGGTCAAGTTCAATCCGGTAAAAGCGTCTGTGGAAGAAACATCGGTTTCCCCGAAAATGGTCATGTAGTTTCCGGCGTCACTTCCTTGCGGTGCGGCGGAGATCTGGAAAACCACCTGCGGTGCGGCGGAGATTATTCCGCTATTGGCCGGAAGGTTCCCGACTTGCCAGACAACCGAATTGGTGGACGGATCGTAAGAAACGGTTGACGAGGCGTAATTTTCAACCGTCCCGACAAACGTTACGCCGGCTGGCAAGACCGATTGGACGACCACGGTGTTTAAATCGTTAGCATAGCTGCTGATGCTCCAGTGGATGGTGTACTGGGTCGCTTGACCGACTCGCGGCGGCCAAGGGCCGTTATTCGCTACTCCCGAAGCCGCGTCACGAAAATAGGCCTCCGAAGTCACGGCAACCTGCCCGGCCACTTTAGCTTGAGCCACGGCCATGGTTTGAGTGCGTCCGGCATTTATCAGATAAGGAACGGTCGGAGAGGAAGCTTGCACTCTCACCCCGATTGAGAAATTCTTGCTGCCCGAAGATTGAACGGGATATGTTCCCGCCACCCTAATCGAAAAAGGCACTTCACCGGAAGCGCCGGCTCCGACCGAGGCCAGCTGCGGCAACGACGACGAATCCCAAACCAGGGCGCCGTTGGCTATCGAAGCGGGAGAAGCCTGCAGACTGCCCCAGTCAATCATCGCGCCCGCGAGCTGCGCCTTGACGGTGACGTCGCTAAAAGCCACCTGAGTGTTGTTGGCGTAAGTGAGCAGGTAATTCAAAGTCTCCCCAGGGTAGACAACCTGGCTGGGATCCCTGCCGTTAAGCGTAATCGATAAAGAAAGCGGGGACTTGGCTACGGTCATGTTGAGCGTGCTCGAAGACAAAACGTAATCCTGGTCGTCGATCGTGCCGATTAAGGATGCCTCTATGGGAAAAGCTGAATTGTCCGGAAGATTAACCTGGCCGGTGACGGAAACCTGACCGCTGTCGCCGCTCCCTAAAACTCCCAAATCCCAGACCGGTTCCCCACTCTGACTAGCCGGTTCGGCCGAGCTTTGGGTGAATCCGGTCGGGTAATCGAATTTCAATTTTAAGTCGCTCACCGTGCTGCTGCCGTTATCGGCATAAGCCGCCGCTACCGTAAAAATCTGGCTGGAAAAGACGCTCGAAGTGGCGGTAGTCAAATTCAAAGAGTATCCCGGATCGGCCACGTTGATTTCGATGCCGGCCGACTTGTCAAAGCTGGCTACCACCGACGGCGGGGAATAATAAACATCCGCCTGCAAATTGTCCGTGTTTCCGAAAGACGGAACGGCCACCAAGGTATAGCTTTGACTGTAATTCCCGCCGGAAGCCAACTGCGGCAAGTCATACTCGATTACCCGCTGGTTGTGGTTTCCCGGCACCACCAAGCCGACCGGCAAGCTTAACACCACCCTGACGTTATTGATGACGCTTTTGGAATCGTTGGTCACCGACAAGTTGACGGCGAAAGGCGTTCCCAATTGGACCGTGCTCGAAGCGTTGGTTAAAGAGAGGTCTATCCCTCGCAAAGACATCCCGCGGTAAATGTAAAATGCGCCCACCGCTACCGCGGCCGCGATTAAAACTACTGCCAAGAAAATTTTAAATATCGATTGCTTCATCCTCTGGAGAGAATGATCTTGCCAAACACTTATGACAAATAAATATTACATCCTTGGGCAAGAAATAAGCAACAGAGCCGCCACAGCTGACGCATTTTGCCAGGCTGCCACCCAAACCCAAGACGTCCAGAATATCAACATAGTCCGCCTTCTCTACCTTTCCTTGGCCGACTATTTTTTCCACTTTTTCCCAAACACCACGGTCCGGTTCATTGAACGGGATGACTTTTTCTAAAAAATCAAGAAACTTCAGCGTCTCTGCGGTTGCCGGCAGCGAACCGACGGACAATGCATCCACCGCCTGCCAGCCGCCGTTATTTCTTTCGACCAACCTTACGGAAACCAGCTTTCCCGGCAAAAGATGGCCGGAAAGCTTCGAGGTTATTTTTCCGAGGCTGCGCGAAATCGCTGCAACGCCCCCGAAATCGCGCGTGTACACGCGGAGATTGGAATCCGCCTCTTTTCCTCTCTCTTTGCTTAAAACAAGACCTAAAGTTAAATACTCCATAAACTAAAACCACAAAAGAGGTTTTTGGCCCCGTTTGACTTACATCGACCTTCGTTATTATATTAGCGTACGTTTCACGCGTCTGCACCTCGAAAATTCAAGCAGAGGTAAGACGCAGCGACCCGGATCCCAAATTTAAGGAGGGGTTTCTGTGCCAGCAACACCTTGGGAAAAAGCTCTGGAACACGGCAGAAAATGGGTTAAGCGAGGAATCACGTACTCTTTCACTCCCAACGAAGCCCGCGTTTTACGCATCTTCTTTACCAACCTCAGCCGCAACACGTTTTTCCTGCGCTGCTTCCCGGCCAATGTCCAGGCGACCTTGTCGTCGATGTACTCGCGGATGAAAAATCCGCGGGGGCTGCGCGGCGTTTTCGTGGACAACTTCCTCCCCCTCTTCCTGGCCAGTCTCTTAAACGAGGTTGAAGTGGGAGGAGAAGAGGCCTTCCTGCGGAGAAACAAAATCCGCAACCTTGATACCTTCATCGCCCACTCGTACCGAACCCAAGAGAAGTTTGAGGAGTTCATCGCTAAAATGGCGGTGGATCCTGAATACTTCGAGCTGTTCTCATCCGCCGAGAAGGCCAAGCAGTTTCTGAAGATGTTTCTGGATCGGTTCGGTCATAATTCAATCGCTAGAACCGCCACGGCCGCGGTGTGTCTTGAGGACATATCTATCGACGCCGCAAGCTTCGTAACGGACGCGCGCCCGGGTTCCGGTTTTATCGAATTGTCTACCCGCTACGTCGATGTGTCCAAACATGGCCGCTATCCGATCTACGAAGAGCTGAAGCTCTATGATGGTCGGGCGGCAGCAGCAGCCGATGAGTATATCTCCGAGTCTTTCGCGGCCTATCGTTATCTCATTGGTAACAACTTCGACGGCCCATTCCCCGACTTCCTGCGGACTAAGTACAAGGGCCTGTTCAAACAAACCAAGGATGCCGAGGTAGGCATCCAGGGCGAATCGTGCGATGCCCTCGGCAACCTCCTCTTGACTTCGACGCTGACCTCGGTCTGCGCTGTCATGAGCGGAGAAGCGTTGCCCACGCTTGTCAGGCACTTGCTTCTGGCCAATCGGCCGGAAACGATTGCATTGGCCGAAGCCATAGTTGCCGAGGCTAAGGGCGGCGGAGCAGGACAATTCCTGGCCAACGCCGACCGCTATACCCCAAGCGCGAACGATATTGCCGGTTACAGACACCTTGATGTCCAGAAGTTCGTCGGCGACATGGCTCCGCGCATTCACGGGTTATCGACCGAGGATCTGCTTAAGCTCCTGACTCTGAAGGAAGGGCTTGCCGAATGCGAGAGCGTTGAGTCGGCTCTAGCCCTCCTCTACCCTGATGGCCGGCAGCAATTCGACAAGCTGCCCCGAGAGTTCGAGACCACCATCACAGTCAGGGGAACAATGAGCTTCCGCGGATGGCGAGACGATCACAGGCAAAGCCTGGCGACGCATGGTCGTACGCGCGTCACGCCGCATCTGGGTTTCTACCAATACCCCAAGCCACATCCCGCCGAAATGCAAAGTACCTTCGCCGAGATCGCCGAGCAGGGCAGGAAAGTCTACGCTATGCTGGCTAATGTGCCGGTAGAGCTGAAAGAGTACGTCCTGCCGATGGGATTCCTCGTCGGCTATACCTTCAGCGCAAACTGGCGCGAATGGGAATTCTGCGGCTGGCAGCGCACCAAGAGTACCGTCAACGACGAGGTACGTCAGCAGTTCCTGGCGGCCGATCGGCTGCTTGGGGAACGCTTCCCGTGGTGGAAAGCTGCGGCCCGGGCAGACCGCACCGAGCATTACCTCTTTGCCAGAGGGCAAGCTATCGAGCTTCCCTAGCAACCGTATACCTGGCGTCCGCCTCCCGCGGACGCCTTTCTTTTGTCGATTTTATGCGCCTTTTTAGCCCTAATATTGACTTTTGGACCGGAATAGGCTAGCCTTAAGTTCAGTAGTAAACGCTCCCGTAACAGGGGGTTTTTTATTACCTACCATGGGTAAACGCAAATACCTGGTAG
>JAMCXR010000007.1 GCA_023474185.1 Patescibacteria group bacterium
TTATATACCACCTGCCGTTTATCTTCTCCAAATCGAGAAACTGGCTGATCTGGTACCAGGCTGGCTGGAATCCGACTACGCTCGCCGCGTACTGGCCGTCCGCCAACACTTCAGCTCTGTTCCCCGAATAAGCGAAGAGCCTGACATCAATAGCCGTAGAGCTGGAAATCCAAAACTGTTCGTGCTTGACTGCGGCGTCGATCAGGCTTTGGCCGTTCGAAGCAACCGTCAGACTTGCGGTGCTAGTCGTGTAATTAGCAATCAGCTTATTCCAACCGCTGTTGCCGTCCACCGCATTCATGTACTGATAATAATATCCGTGAACTAGGCTGCTGATTGCCTTGGAGTCTTGCGCCGCCACCGATTCCGTTCCGGGCGCAATGGCGCGCCGGTGATAAACGTAGAGAACGCCGGCTAAAATTAGCAGGAGGATGACGGCGCCGGCTATAGTTTTCCAAAATTCAAATCCTTTTTTCACTTTTATAAAAAAATTGGTCTTAACTCGACTGACTTTTGGCTTATGCCGATTAATAAAATTATACCACAGCACTACCGTCGAAATCTGTCGATAAGCAAATGCCGGCCTTATTCGAGAAAGTCGCCTTTCTTAATATCCAGTCTGGCCGTTTCCCCGGCGGCCACTTCTATCACACAGTCCACCGCCACCTGAGGAGCGTAAATTTTCAAAGAAAGCAGCGATAAACCGTTTCCCGGAAGAACGTTGCCATTAATTTCCACCACTTCCTTGTTGCGCAACCAAATTATATCTAACGGGAAATTCACTCCCTTCATCCAAAATTCGTACCTCATCGGCATCCTAAACTTAAAAATAATTCCCTCTCTTTCCCCAAGCCCGCTAAGCGCCGCAGCACCCGCAGCTTTCTCCCGCCAAGTTTTGGCTTCCCAAACCTCCAGCGTCTTGCCTCCCAGTTTTATCTCCTTTTTCTTCATTATTTGGTCACTTGCTTTGCTGCTAATTTGCTAGCTTGTCCACTTTCGCTAAACATTTTATCCGATCGGGAAAACTGTTTAGTAATTCGCCTATTTTTAGGCTATACCAACTCCCTGGCCAGGGATAAATAGACCGCACTGGCGCCGAATATCAAAAACGTTGTCCTTTCTATAATATTAGAAATCTTTCCGCGCAAAGAAGGGTCAATTTTGATGACTTTAACGAATTCACCGAGCGATGTTTCTTTAAGATATTTGTAGAATTTAGGAGAAGGAAGGCGAAATCCAAGCCAAACGCTTTTCTGCAGCATTAAGTACTCCAGCGAGACCAATAGGTTTCTTAACCACTTCCTTTTGTTCCTCAACTTTTCCGGAATATCGAAAATCACCAAGTTCAATCCTCTCTTCTCTAAAAGGCCGCGATTATTGCTAATGGACGGCAGGGTCTTCTCTTTTAGGCACTTCAGTTTCTTTAGCCCGCTGGCGGTTATTGTCCAACTGGACCAACTTTTTCCTTCCTGCGGCACCTTTCTTACATGCCCTTGCCTTTTCAGCCTATTTAACAGACTGTAGGTGCTTTGTCGGTTAAATCTGTAGTTGCGTCCCATGCTGGGCTGCGCATTGTCGGGAATTACGGCATTGGCGAATAATTCCAGTATCGCTCTGGTTTTGCTCTTTGGCGCATTATTCGAAAAGGACATGCTTAAATTATACACTATCGGTCGTGGGACATGCGGCCTCTGCTCGCCGCCGAGAATGCCGAAGCCGAAGCTTCCCGATTTCATCTCCCAAGCCAGCTCGTTACTATTTCGTACACCGCGATGCCGTAAGCCACCGAAACATTAAGAGATTCTTTCTTGCCGAACATAGGGATCTCGATTGTCATATCGACCGCCTTGAGAACCGAGGGCGGCAAACCTTTGACCTCATTCCCCATAACTAAAGCCAATCTATTAAATTGTTTATTTTTATATTTTACCTTATGGAAAGGAACGGACGCCTTACTCTGCTCCACAGCCAAAACTTTATACCCTTCCTTTTTAAGCTGGTTTATCAACTTCACCGTTCCGGCAGTTCTCCCCGAAACTTTTTCCCATTTGACATACTTTTCCGCCCCCAAGGCTGTTTTGACCAGACGCGACTCCGGCCGGTTGTGCTTATCCACTGGTGCGGGGGTGTAGCCGCACAAGAAAAGCTTTTCCATGCCTGCGGCATCGGACGTTCTGAAAATCGAGCCCACATTATGCAGGCTTCGTACGTTATACAATATCGCAACCATAATTATCCTATTGCGATTTAGTTAACCCTATTTTCATATACCAGTCCACCCCGCTATCCGAATACCCGCCAAACGAGCAATTACCGCAACTGGCGTTAAGTCCCCTTCCGAACCCGGAGGCGGAATCACCGCCGGCATACGGATTGCCGTTTATAACGGCGTTCTGCCAAGAGTTATTGAAGTAGCCTTGTAATTCCCCGTAACTTGCGACATCCAGCATGGCCCACCCGCCATTATTTGCCGGCACCGTAACCATAGAAGAAAAACTGAACGTAATATCTTGCGGATCGGTAAGAGGACTAATGTTTTTAATAACACTTTCGCCTAAGAGATTGTTAAAGTCTGGGTGTCCAGAGACATCGGGGTAAATAGACAACCTTAGGTTGGTCGGAGCGTATCCGCCATACCAATCCTGTCTGACCTTCACCGTAAACTTATCAAACACCAAATCGGTCGAGGAAGATATTTTTTGCATGCTAGCCGAATCCGGCACTGAGTAATTTTGATTGATATCCAGCGCGCCAAAACTCTTGCTCCACCCGCCGTCCCACTGGCTTTGATCCGCTACAATGTCAGTCACAGGATATGTCCAACTCGAGGTTGCTATTAGCGATGACTTGCCAAACGCGTCTTTGGCGCGCAGTCCTACGACAAACCCATCTCCAACATTAACAAACCGCGAATATCTGTAACTCATGCGGCCGGGATCGGTAAAATCAGCTCTCGGTTCGGGGGAAAGCGCCTGCCAAAGAGCGTTGTCCAAACCGCCCGCCGGAGAAATATTTATCTCATAGCTTGTCGAGCTTAAAATTCCATCGCTGTCGCTCGCCGGGTCCCAGCTCACGGCCAATGCGGAACTGTCCGGCTTGAACTGAGCGATAAAAGCAGACGGGAAAATGGGCGCGGTATGTAAACTTTGGACCTCTTCGAGACTCAACTCCTTCAAAGGATAACGAATCCTGTCCACGGCCACGAGTTTGAATTTTCTTTCCCCAAAAACGTTTGGGTCGTGGTCGTAATACGAAACCGTGATGAAGCTGCTCGTGGATAGGTTTAAACTCGAGGCTGAAAGCGCAGACGCGAGCAAAAGATGCAGCTCACTAGCGGCCCGCGGAAAAATGTCGGTGGCGTAAGGGCCGTAATCGCAAAGACCGTTCGGGAAAATCACGGCCTGAGCGGAAACATCCGATCCCCCGCAGCTCCGGTATCTTATACTGAATGTGCTTGTGCTAGCCGCGAAATATTCCGATTTGTCCGCATCGCCGTTCAGAGAGAACGCCAAAAGTCTCCAATCGGTTTTCGTTCCCGTCGTTCCACTCCAAAGCGGAGGAATGAATGGCGTGCTTTGATAAAACGCGTCTACCAGATACGCATCGACCCCGTTTCTCGGGTCTCGATAAAAATAAAGGTTGGATAAGAAACTCGGCGCGCTGACGCTCGCAGTCGCTTCGGCAAGCACGGTTCCGTCTTCGTCAAAAGCCGATACTCTGAACCCATAATTTCTGCCAACCTCGTTAATCGACAAAGTGGTACTTGTAGAGGACATTAAAAACGAGATTGCGCCGGTTTCCCTGTCCTCTCCCCAATCCGTTTCGCCCGCGGAAGTCGACGTGGAAAGCTGGACGGTGTAAAAAACGGCTGTTCCAGTAGCGGTACTAGTAGATAATTTATCTCCGGAAGATGAAAAAACCGCGAAGTCATCCCAACTCAAAAATACTTTAAGAACATTAGAATCATAGTTTGCGAGGAAGTTGGCTATTGTCGGCAGCGCAACGGTAGACGTTGCGGCGGGAGCATGATCCGCGCTATCGGAAGCGCAAACCGACGAAGATGCCCCAGGGGCAGGGCAAATCTGAATATCAAAATCGGAAAAGTTGTCGCCGCTGTCGACGAACTCTCCATTCATCTTTTTCCTTTGAATGCTTTGTCCGCTTTCCGGCTGAGGCGCGCAATTTCCTTCGCAGTCTCCAGCCTCTCCCCACCCGACTTTATCGACAATTTCATGATTAGGATTTTTTATGACCAGAGAATTATCATCGGCAACGCCATAAGCAGTTAGAATATCACCTCTTATACTTCCCTCTGAATTAGCGATAATCAGAAAACTCCCGGGCTGAATCGTTTTGCCGCTCCACAAATCCGCTTTGGCGAAAGTAGAAAACATATCGGCATTTTTCGTCTTTTTCATTACCGACCAGTCGGTCAAATCCAGGCTGGAATCGTTCGGGTTGTAAATCTCGACAAATTCGTCTTTTGTGCTGCTTGCCGACGCCAATTGAATCTCTGTTATAAGCAGTTTTTTATACACAACCTCACTGCTCGTTGCGGTGCTTGTAGCATTATCTCCCCGACTATTATTTCCTCCGCTTATTTGTGCTGCTGCGGATGTCGTCCCTCCGCCTCCGCCGCCGGCTGGCGCAACAAACGCCTGATCATTCCCCTTTTGGGGAGTTCCGCCTATTGCCATCGAGGTGTGCCAGCCGATACCGGCCGAATTTCTTTCCATAGTCCTGCGGGAACCCGCGTCTCCCGCGGGCCAGCCACTCGTCCCATACACGCTATCAACTAGCAAGCATTTATTATTGAAAAGTTTCAGGTCAGCGCCGCTATTCACCAAACTACCGGTGTACGCCAAATCCGCCTTAACGCCCGAAATAGAATCGACATCTGTCCGTTCAAGAAGATAAAATTCGCCTGGAGCAATGGCGACCCCCGAAGGCACGACTGCTTTTATGTGTTCGTCTCTGCTCAAAATCTGCCAGCCGGAGATATCAATCGGCGCTAGAGTGATGTTTTTTAGTTCGATCCACTCATCGTTTGCGCTATTAACTCCTCCCATCCACGCTATCTCGTTAAAAATTACACCCGGATTCGCCAGCTGATTTTGAATAGAAAATGGACATAAAGAACTCTCTACCGGCGCCGTCTGAGTCGAGGAGGCATTCCTTGCTTTCGTTAAAGAAAATTCGGCTGGTGCGGTAGATGTCGTAAGCGGGATTATTTTCTGCTTCTTCTCCCCAGGCGAGGATTCGGGCTTTGAAGGTTCAGGAGCGATTTTATTAGCCTCGCCCGGGGTCGGTAATGCGGCAATCCATTTGCCACCTGTAAGTTGAAGGGAGCTCCCATCGCCGTTCGCCCCCGATTCAGAAGAATAGGTAATCTTATCCAAAAGAACATTGCCGTTAAAAATCGAAACGTCTCCGTCCGCATTGTTTAAAGAGACAACGCTATCCGCACGAATGCCGGAGTAATTTGGAAACGCGTCCCTGAAGCTCTGCGGGTCGTCCGCGATTACCCCATAAATTCCCGGTCGCAGGACGAGGTCGTTGCTGTTTTTCTTGATAAGATGATTTGAACCGCTTGTTCTTAAAACAAGAGAAGACAAATCGACACTCTCATCGCCGTTATTCAGAATTTCTATCCACTCATTTCCCTCATCCCCGCCCTTCGGGTCGTACATTATCTCCGTAATCCGGAGGTTGTATTTTGTGTTCGACTGACTAGTTGTTTGTTCGGCGCTTGACGTAGTCACGGGCGGAGAAAAATTGGCATCCGTACCCCGTATCGCTGATAAATCCACGGTTTGGACCAATTTTCCGCCTCCGCTGCCGATAATCTGATTAAACGCGAATATCGAGGTGTCTCTAACCGCTTCGGCAAAATTCAGAAGCGATGAAACGGCCTGGCCGATCATGGATTTCGGTTCCGCGTCGAAAGATCTAGCGTACACGGGATCGCTCTGCGCTTTTGCAACTTCTTTAAAAAACAAATCTATAACGCCAGCCGAGTACTGAACAGACTTTGCTGAAAGGACGTTCCAGTAAGATTCTTTTACAACGTCATCGTCTATCTCTATATCCGACGGAGTATCTAATACGTTAGCTGAAATACTTTTCTTGACAACTAAGTAATATTGTTGATTATCTACACTGTTACGTACATAAAAACGGCTATCTTTTGATTCTATATTAATAAGATCTATCTCCGGTTTATTATAGCCGCTATTTAACCCAATGGTGTTATCACTATAGAAATTATTATTAGTATAAGTAGCCAGCGACGTAAAATATGAGTTTAAGTCATTCGAGATTACCGGTTTAAGTTTTATTTCTTTAGCAACTAAGTTGCCATCTGGGGCAGCAAGATTGAATCTGTCCGCATAAAGTTCATAGGAATCGCTTCCCGGATGGGGGTCGTTGCGCGTGTGCGCCGGTACGGACATATCCTCAAGAAGGTGCAAAATGTGCCCGAGCGATCCCGTGTACGCTAGATCTT
>JAMCXR010000014.1 GCA_023474185.1 Patescibacteria group bacterium
ACTACTACTATACCTATTCCACGGGTACCTCCTCCGCCTACGAACTCACTTCCTACTTCGAATCCGACAAGTACCAGTCCTATGCTTCCACAGACGGAGGAGTCGATCCCACTACCTATGAGGTAGGTACCAACCTTACCCTTACCCCCTTCCTGCACGGACTTGTGGGATACTGGCCCCTGAACGAAGGATCAGGGACTACGGCATACGATGAGTCAGGGTGGGGGAATGAGGGAACCCTTGGTTCCACTACCTCTACCGATCCCGGGCCGACGTGGAAAACCAATGGCTGTTTAAATAACGCTCCATGTTTGTATTTTGACGGAGTCGATGATTACGATATATTATCAGCCTCGCAAATTTTTAACAGCATTGATTCCAGCGGTTATGAAACTTCGAGTTGGACTTTAATTGCTTGGGCCTACGCCACTTCAACCGTAAACGATGACACGGGCATAATAGGAAAAAGAGGATGTAATAGCGGTTTAGCCAGTAGATACGGCAGTGGCTATACTTTTGAGATCGATTGCGCCGGCATAACCAATGGTTATGCAGTTGGTTGGTTTCCAAGTAATTTTTTAGGGAACTGGCATTTGATTGCGGATGTCTACAGTGACAGAAAAGCGTCATTATATGCGGATGGTAATCTAATTGGTACGTATAATTTCACGGGAACTTTTCCTTGTTCCAGCAGCTGTACGTTGAGTATCGGTAATTTTGGGGAGGCCTGGTTTTTTCATGGATTGATCAGCAATGCGCGTATCTATGCCACGGCACTTTCGGGAGGGGCGATCAAAGCGGTTTATAGCTCCGAGGCCCCTTAGTTTTTGGATTTAATCGCTAAAACGTGGTACACTGTGCTATGTATGCAAAGCGTTGATTTAAAAGAACTTACTCGCCGCTTAGGCGAGCGTCTTTGACCTGGAAAATAAGAGGAACCAGCTTAGGGAGCTGGAGTTTGCTGTAGCCGATCCGGAATTGTGGAAAACCAAAAGGGAAGAAGCAGAAGAAAAAGCGAAAGAGCTGGGTTTTTTGCGCGAGTTAATAAGCAAGTTCGATTCTATTGCTTCCGAGGAGGATTTGGAAGAGGTGGAAAGATACGTTTATCTTTCCGGGACTTACGATCAAATGCCAGCGATCGTTTCAACTTTTGCCGGAGCCGGTGGGGAAGACGCGACTGATTGGGCGTCAATGCTGCTGAAAATGTACGAAAGATTTGCCGGAAAGCGCGGCTGGAAAGTCAAACAAATCGCCGATAACGTCATTTCGGTCGGCGGTCCCTTTGCTTACGGGCTGCTGAAAAACGAGGCCGGGGTTCATCGATTGGTAAGAATTTCGCCGTATGACGCCAAACACCTGCGGCATACTTCGTTTGCTTTGGTGGAAGTTATTCCGGATTTTCCGACTCTTGAAACGGAAAAAATTAAAATACCGGAGCAGGATTTAAAACTTGATCTTTACCGTTCCAGCGGTCCGGGAGGGCAAAACGTCAATAAAGTAGAAACGGCCGTAAGGCTGATTCACATCCCGACCGGACTTTCCGCTTCTTCGCAAACCGAACGCTCGCAAGCCCAGAACCGCGAAAGGGCTTTGGTTATTTTGAAGGGAAAAATAATCAGTTTGATGGAAAAGAGCCGAGCGGCTGAACTGAGTGAGTTGAGGATTAAAGTTAAGCCGGAGTGGGGAAACCAAATCCGTTCCTATGTTCTTCATCCTTACAAGCTTGTTAAAGATAATCGAACCGCGGTGGAAACGTCCGATGCCGATGGAGTTTTAAACGGCGAGCTTGATAAATTTATAGATGCGGAGGTACAATTGGTGAAGTTGTCGTAACTTCCAGATTTCGCGGCGGTAAATGCCTGTTTCCTACCAATGATAGCTTTTCAAAATGTTTATAAAAAATACGACGGTCATGATGCGCTGGTTGACGTGAGTTTTCGCATATCACCCAAAGAATTCGTGTCCATCGTCGGGCGATCGGGAGCAGGAAAATCGACTGTCGTAAAAATGTTGATTGGCGAAGAAAAGCCGACCAGCGGTCGCGTCACTTTTGGCAAGTATGATGTCGCTAAAATAGAGTCGAAAGAACTGCCGCAGCTGCGGAGGCACATCGGCACAATTTTTCAGGACTTCCGGCTGTTGCCGACTAAAACCGCTTACGAAAACGTGTCTTTTGCTTTGGAAGTTGCCGGGCAACCGCAGAGGGAAATAGAAACTCTGGTTCCGGAAGTGCTGGATCTTGTCGGCTTAAGCGATAAGGCTAATAATTTCGTCGGAGCGCTTTCCGGAGGGGAAAAGCAAAGGGTGGCCATGGCCCGAGCCATGGTGAATCGGCCGGAGGTGGTAGTAGCCGATGAACCGACCGGCAACCTCGACCCATTTAACACCCTGGAAATCATCAATCTTTTAAAGAAAATCAACGAATTGGGAACCACTATCATCTTGGCGACCCACAACAAAGACATAGTCAACCAACTGCGTAGGAGGGTCTTAACGATGGAAAACGGAAGAATCATAAGGGACGAGGAAAACGGAAGATACTCTTTAGCTTAAAATGGCCACTACCATTTACCGAGTCATAAAAAACGCATTGGATCACCTGGTGCGCCAGCGCCTTCTTTCGATAGCGACGCTGATCGTTATGGTGATGACTTTGTTTGCATTTGGCAGCTTGATTGTTGGCAATCATATTTTGACCTCGGCTTTGAATTCTATTCAAAACAAGATAGACATCAGCGTTTATTTCAAGACCGACACGCCGGAGGACCAAATTTTAGCGATTCAGCAGACGCTGCAGCAAATGAGCGAGGTAAAAAGCGTCAATTACGTTTCTAGGGACCAGGCACTACAAACATTCGAACAGCAGCACGCCAACGATCCGACAATCGCGCAAGCCTTGAACCAGCTCGGCACCAATCCTCTTTCGGCTTCGTTAAACATCAAGGCTAATAACCCCAGCGACTACCCGCAAATAGCCGATTATCTTAATAGCACCAGCGTGAGCGGTTTGGTGGAAAACGTAAGCTATAACCAAAACCAGACCGTGATTAACCGGTTGGCAGCCATAATCAATATTAGCCGCGAAGCCGGAATTATTTTGACAATCGTTTTGGCTTTTGCCGCCACCCTGATTGCCTTCAATACGATACTTCTGGCAATTTATTCCAACAGGGAAGAGGTGGAGATAATGCGCCTGGTCGGCGCCTCCAACGCCTTTATCCGCGGCCCGTACGTCGTCGAGGGCGTTATTTACGGTATAATCGCCGCTGTAATCAGCTTGGCCATCCTGGCCCCAGTTATTTACGTCATTTCTCCATCAATGCAGGTCTTTATACCCGGTTTCGACCTGCGTCAATACTTCGGCAGCAGCTTATTTGCGATTTTCATTTACGAAGCGGCTTTTGGCAGCGTCATCGGCATTATTTCGGCGATGATTGCCTTGCGAAAATATCTCAATAAGTGATTCTTAGGACGGCAACCTGGACACCGGAAGGCGCACTCCTAAACCGTTGATCCGCCTGGCTTCTTCTATCTTTCCGGCGAACGCCTCGCTTATCTCGGAGAGCGGGACGATTTTATCGTTTGACTGCACTTCGGGGTCGACGTAGCGGAACTTTTTGTGAACGACGATGCTGCTTTTGGGAAGGTCAGCCAAAGATTTTTTCCTTAGTTCAGCAAGAGCTTCCGCAATGTCCGTACTGCGCGCCAACTGCAACTTTTGAATTACGTAAGAGTCGTCATGCCAAAAATCGGAAAATTGTATAGCGCCCCGGCTGAGAGCGAACTTTAAGATATCGGCCAGCAAGCGGTGTCTGGAGGTTGATTCAAAACTTCCCCAGTGGTTGGTTTGCCTGTCGAGGTAGGCGTCGCCGAATTCCAGCGCGGCGGGGACGGAATCGAAGACTATCCTTCCGTCGGTTACCCGCAGGTGCGTCAGGGTACCCTTGACCGTAGATTCTGGAAACTCCCTTAGGGCGTAATCGATCCGATCCGCGCAAAGATGCGGCTTTTCGCGATCGAGAAGGGAAAACTTGCGGAGGTTGCTTATTCGGCTGTGATCGTAGCCGAACTTTTCGAGCGCTGTCGGAATGCTCGAATTAGCAACGAAGCGCGCATGTTCGCTGTCCTGGTATTCTTCTTCTCCGCCGCTTCCCACAACCCAATCGATGACGTGAGAAAACGCCGTGTGCGAAACATCGTGGAGCAGGCCGGCGACTTGCTCCTCTTCAGACGAACCGAGTCGCCTTAAAAGAATCATCACGCCCAGACTGTGTTCCCACCTGCTGATTCCCGGCTGGTGGTAAAATTCATCCGGCACGCCGAATTGGGAAATTTTTTTCAGTCTTTGAAGCTCTGGCAATTGCATGAGGTCGATTAAAGCCGGAGAGTTTATTTCCTCCCGGCCATATATCCTGTCGTCGATTACCGTCTGCTCCGGTTCAGTCATTCACTAACTTTAGCACGTCGCTTAAAGCCCGCAAGGCGTTCTTGCCCTTGCTGTCTACACTGTTTTTTATGGCCGAAAAAAGGGGGAATCCTCCGCTTTTGTCGCCGAGCAATTCTTGCAAGGCTGGCAGCGAGCGCATACCTTCGCTTTTAACTATTTTTCCTTCTTTGATCAGTTCTTTCCCGGCTTCGCGGTTCAGGGATTCGCCGCTAAAGGCAGTGGCGATCAGGTCGCCGACCCCGGCGGGGGAATACGCTAATTCCGAAGTTGCACCCAGCAGCGGCAAAATCCGGCTTATTTCTGCAAGCGAAACGCTAATCAGCCGGCCTTGGGCGTTCATTCCCCAACCGGAGGCGTCGGCCATGCCAATCGCCAAGACATAGATGTTTTTCAAAAATCCGATTACGGATAATCCGCGCAAGTCGCCGGTTATTTCGATCTTCAGATTGGTGTCTCGGAATACCGCCAAAAGCTTTTCCGCTGCGCCCGGGCGGCTGAAAGCCGCCAGACCAAAACTGGGAAGCCCGCTTTTTATTTCACCGGCCAGCATCGGCCCGCTTACCGCGCCTACGGGGTTATTAGGAAAAACCGAAAAAAGAAATTCCGTCGGCGTTTTTTCGTCCTCCAGAAGGCCTTTGGCGAAGGAGACAATTACACAACCTTCCTGCAGACACCCCTTCAGGCCCGCCGTTATTTCCGGCACTGCAGCTGAAGGAACGCACACGAAAACCAAAGACGCCCAGCCGCCCAAAGCGGCAAGATTGGCGGTCGTTTCTCCGGTTTTTTCCGGATCGCGATCGAAATATTTTATGTTCGCGCGGGCTACCGAGCCTAGGGCCTGTCCCAATTCTCCGGCTCCGATTATCAGCAGGTTTTCCATTTATTTGAGTCGCGGTTGCCATTTGAATAATTTCGACGAATTAAGCAAAGGAAAAAAATCGGTTAAGAAGTTGTACAATGCAGCGAGCGGCGGACCGGCTATTCCGGCAAAAACCAAGGCGAACCCGATGGCGTTGGAAACAACCCAAAGGACAATGTCCCCGTTGACTACCTTCATGGTTTCCTTGCTTAAATTTACCATTTCCGGCAAGCGGTCCAGGTTGTCCGTTAAAATTACCACATCCGCCGCCTCTACCGCCACGGATGTGCCGATGCCTCCCATGGCGACGCCCACGTCGGCACGGGAAAGCGCCGGGGCATCGTTTATCCCGTCGCCGACCATGGCTACCGGAAGATTTTTATTGGAAATGTCTTCTATTTGTTTCAACTTGTCTTCCGGCCTCATGGAGGCCGTCCAGCCGTCTAAATCAAGGGTTTTGGCCACCCTTTCCGCAACTTGCTTGTTGTCCCCGGTAAACATAATCACTCTCACAACCCCTTCTTTTTTTATTTTTTCTACGCTTCCTCTAGCTTCCGGCCGAGGGACATCGGCAACGGTGACCGCCCCCGCGAAACGACGATTGATGGCTACAAGCACCACCGTTTCTCCTCTGTTTTTTTCCAAAAGTTTTGCTCGGCGAGTCACCTCCGGTATGTTTTCCACTTTAGCTTCGGCCAATATCTTTTCGTCGCCGGCGGCTATTTCCATTTTTCTGAATTTAGCCATCACGCCTTTCCCTTTAACAACCCTGTGCTCATCCGGTTCGGGCGTCGGTCCTTCCAAATATTTGCGCGCTTCCTTAAAAATAGATTTGCCTACGGGATGGTCGGAAAACTTTTCGGCTATAGCCAGAGCTTCCCAAAATTTCCGGCGTTCCACTCCCGGCTCGATTTGAACGTCTTTAACCGTGAACGTGCCATAAGTCAGAGTGCCGGTTTTGTCCAGGATAACCGTCTTTATCCTGCTTAAAACGCTGAGCCATTCTCCGCCCTTAATGATGACGCCCCTCTTGGCGGCGCTGCCGATGGCGGCGGTGATCGCCAAAGGAATGGCGACCGCCATATCGTCGGCGCAAGCCACCAGAAAAAGAGCGGCGGTCATGATGGCGTTTTTGGTAATAAAATAAGTGAGCGCTCCGGCCAGGAGAACTACCGGCAGAAAAATGGCGGCGAAACTGTCCGCCAGCCGCTCCGAACGAGACTTGTGCCGTGCGGCTTGGTTGATTAACTCGGCCATGCGCTCGATAGTCGAATCCTTGCCGATTCTCGTGGCTTTTATTTTAATGGTTTCCGATTCGTTGATGGTTGAGCTAAAAACCTCGTCCCCCACCAATTTGGCAACAGGCGTCGATTCTCCGGTCACCGAAGATTCATTGATGAACGAGGATCCGTAAGTTATTAAACCGTCAACCGGAAGACGCGCGCCGGCGTTGACTATAAGAGTGTCGCCATTTTTTACTTGTTCAACCGGTATTTCTTCCGTTTCTTCTCCGATTTCCCGGATTGCCTTCAGCGGTTTGAGTTTCAGCAACTCCTTGACTGCCCTAGTGGTCTGATTTTTGGTAGACCATTCCAAAAGCGCTGCCGAAGCAAGCATAAGAACGATGAAAGCGGCTGAGCGAAACTCGCGAGCAGCGAAAGAGACCGCCAAGGCAAAGGAATTGAAGGTGTCGATGGTCAGCGCTTTGCGGCGGGAAAAGATAGCAATAAAGGCGTTGGCGAAGGTTGGCACCGAGCCCAAGGCCGCCGCGGCTAGAAGCGGATAAAAAGTCGCTTCCGGCCACAAAAGGTTGGCCGTCAATGCGGCCAAAACCAGGGGAATTATAAGATATTCCCTCCGCGGCGATTGCAACAGGTTTTTATATTGCGTTTGCAATTTTTATCCGCCCCTGCTTTCTCCGAACCTTTCGTCTTCCAAGTCTTGATCCGCATCTTTTTTGGTGCGGTGGATTCTACCGTCAATGTGATTCGGCGGAGAGTAAACGGTGATTATTGTCAGCGGCTCGACTCCGGTGTTAAAAAAATTGTGCTTGGTTCCGGGCGTGACGACTACGGCGCTTCCGGCGGAAATTTGACTTACTTTGCCGTCCAAAACGGCCCGGCCGGTACCGCTTAGAAAAAACAGCGTTTGCTCGACGCGGGGGTGCGTTTCTTCTCCGATTTCCTCTTGCGGCGGAACGCTCATCACGACCAATTGACTGTTTTTCCCGGTGAAAAGCACTTTTCTAAAGTTTTCGTTTTCTTTTGCTTTTTTGAATACGTCGCCAAGGTACGACATTTTTTTATCACGCGGATGCCCGTCCAGCGGGGTTATCGGCCTTTCAAATAATTATACCACTAATCGCCGCAGGCTTATATTTCTATTTTAGAGAAAAGGTATCCTCCGATTAAAAGCAGCACCGCGGATGTGATTGCCAATATCATGAAATCAAAACCAATTCCGTAGTTTGAAGAGCCAACCAAAGCTCCCCGCAAGCCGTCCACCCCGTAAGAAAGGGGATTGAATTTGGTCACCAACCTTAGCGATTCAGGCAGATCGTTTAAGGGAAAAAGCGCGCCGGAGAAGAAAAAAATAGGCATCACCAGGAAGTTCATGATGAGCTGGAAGCCCTGCATGTCTTCGAGCATTGAAGCGATGGCGGTGCCCAGCGCCGTAAAGATGATGGCTACCAAAAACATAAAAGCCAACGTCACGACGGCGTCGGTGTACGAGAAGGTGAATCCTATGAAAGCGGCGATGATAAGCACAATTATGCCTTGGATCATGGAGATGGTCGCCCCGCCCAAGGTTCGCCCGATCATTATTTCGATGCGCGTCACCGGAGCCACCAGAGTTTCCTTTAAAAATCCGAATTGCTTGTCCCAGATGATTTCTATTCCGGAAAAGAGGGCGGTAAAAAGTATGCCCATGGCTATGACGCCGGGTGCCAGGAATTCCATATAATTTCCGCCGCCGGCCTTTTGGAAAATCGGACCTAAACCGAAGCTTAAGGCGACGAGAAAAAGGAATGGTTGGCCCAAAGAACCTATAATTCGGCTTTTCGACCGGAAATACCTCTTAACTTGTCGGAGCCAAAGTATGTAAATTGCGTTCATGACGGTTTATTAGCGATGGCGCCAAGCCCGGCGGTTGCTGCGCATCGTTTCCTTGGAATCGGCGGCCTCTTCCCTGATCTCCTTTCCGGTGAAAGCAATGAAGGCGTCTTCCAAGGACGCAGCTTTGGCTTGGGCTATTATTTCTTCCGGCGTTCCTCTTTCTATTATTTGACCGTGATCGATTATAGCCACCTTGCCGGCGGATTGTTCCGCTTCGGCAATGTAGTGAGTGGTGAAAAAAACCGTAATTTTTTCCTTTTGGTTCAAGTTTTTGATGTAAGCCCAGATGTGGTTTCTTGTTTGTGGATCAAGGCCCAGCGTCGGCTCGTCCAAGAAAAGGATTTTCGGGTGATGCAATAATCCACGGGCTATTTCCAACCGCCTGCGCATTCCTCCAGAAAAGTTTTTTACCAAATCGTCTTTTCTCTCCCAAAGTTCGGTGAATTTTAAAAGCTCTTCTATTCTATGCTTTTTTAGGCTCGCGGGGATGCTATAAAGTACGGAGTGAAATTCCATGTTTTCCTTGGCGGTGAGTTCGTCGTCCAGACTGGGATCCTGGAAAACGATGCCGAAAGACCTGCGTACTTCGTCTTGTTGGGTCAGGGGATTGAAGCCGTTAATCAGTATTTGACCGGATGTCGGCTTAAGCAAGGTGGTGAGCATTTTAATCGTGGTGGTTTTGCCGGCGCCGTTCGGTCCCAAAAACGCAAAAATGCTTCCTCGCTCCACTTCAAAACTGATTTCCCTAACCGCTTCCAAATCTCCAAACTTTTTAGTAAGGTTGACAACCTTAATAATCGCGCTTTCCTCCGGCATAAACAACGATTTTACCTTTCCGCTTTTCCGTCGCGTTTCTCATTGCGGCTCCAAAATTCCAGGATTTTGGATTTTTTCCATTTCCGAGCGCGGAAAATGAAGAACGAACCGATGGCGATGAAAACAATCGGCCAGAAAATACGCCAGACTCCCGGCTGAAGAACCCCGGTGTTCTGCAAAAGGAGCACCACTCCGATCAAAGTTAGAATTGTACCAAACCAGGCCTTCATCTTCTTCAAAAATGTACTTAATGAGTCTAGCACGAAAAAATCAAAACTCAATAGCAGTATTTTCTTCAAATACTGAAACCGCTTGTTTTTTTCCATATCTTGCATTTTATTATAGCCGATTTTGGTTGCGGATAAAAAAACCGGAGGGTATTATTAGTCATATGAGTTTTAAATCCAGGGGGCTGTTTAAGCCGGACTCGGAAGAACCGTTGACTTTGAGCCGGACGAAGGTGGATTTATTTGTGCAATGCCCGAGGTGTTTTTATCTCGATAGGCGCTTGGGCGTCAGCCGACCGTCGCTCCCGGGATTTTCCTTGAACAACGCCGTCGACGCTTTGCTGAAAAAGGAGTTCGATTTGCACCGCGCCGCGGGATCCAGCCACCCTTTGATGAAGATTTACGGCATCGACGCCGTCCCTTATCGACACCCTGATTTGAACGAATGGCGCAACTCTTTGTCGGGCGGGATTGGTTATTTCGACAAAGAAACCAATCTGTTTATTCGCGGGGGAGTGGACGACGTCTGGGTCAATAAAGACGGGGAACTGCACGTGGTCGATTACAAATCGACCGCAAAAAACGGGAAGGTGAGCATTGAAGGGGAGTATCAAAAAGGGTACAAACGGCAGGTGGAAATATACCAATGGCTTTTCTTGCAAAACGGCTTCAAAGTCTCTCCAATCGCTTATTTCGTGTATTGCAACGGCCGGACCGATCGGGAGGCGTTCGACGGCAAGCTGGAGTTCAGCGTCGAAGTTATACCTTATGCCGGAACTACTTCTTGGATTCCGGGGGTCTTGAAAGAGATAAAGTCCTGCCTACTTAAGGAAGATCCGCCTCCTCCGGCTCCAACTTGCGAGTATTGTTCTTATCAAAAAGCGACGAAAGAAATAGCCATCGACTGAAACGGCCAAAAAATAAATGAAAGGCAAAAAGGAAGCCATAATACTATTGATAGCGGTCGCGATTGTCTTGCTTGTCGCGCTGATTTGGATTTTGGTGGAAAACAAAAAAAGTGCCGTTCGCGAGAAGTTAAGCGAAGAATACACTGCGACGACCTCGACCATAGTCGAGGGTTATTCTCCTCCAGCCGCACCCGGAGGCAAGATATTGAGCGGTTATTGCTGGACCAATTCGATAGCCGCCCCATACCGCGCCGACGCTTGGCGTTGTCAGGTCGACAATTCTATTTATGACCCTTGCTTCGTTAATGGAGGACAAAGCGTTTTTTGTCCAGATTCCGTTTCTTTGGCTACCGGAACGGTCATTGCTTTAACCAAGTCCCTTCCGGCCCCGGAGACGCAAGCCAATTCTCCCGCTAATTGGGCTTGGAGAGTCCGGCTAGCGGATGGGACCGTTTGTTCGCCGTTTACGGGCTCCAGACCATTTTTCAATGGCCAAGCTGGATATTATTCTTGCGTCTCCGGTTCGGGAGAAAGTTTGATGCTTCTCGGCGAGTTGAATGCCAATAGCCAGCCTTGGACGGCTGAGGAGGCGGTAATCGGTAAGTCGGGAAGTTCTTACTACATTCTAACAACGTCTACCATTCCAGTGTCGACCGTTTGGCGTTAAATGTTAGAAACCGAGTCCGTTCAACTGGTTCAGAGATTGGTTAACGTAAACCACAAACGCTTGCCAGAGCCAGACTGCCGCGGCTAATGAGATGATGGTCAAAAGTATAGCGGCTATTCCTACGATTTTCGACTTCCGGTCGTTGACTGCCAGGTATTTCCAGGCGTACCACAGTCCGAGAGGCGGAAGAAAAAAACTGATGAGATAAACAATAATTTGCCGTCCGGTGCTGACTGACGGGGGTTGAGCGCGCAACGGATGGCCGCAATTCGGACAAAAGTAAGCGCCAGCCGGGACTGCTTGATGGCAGACCGGGCAAATGCCGGCTGCGCTTGCTGTAATCGGCGTTGACTGCGCATTAACTTCCATAAGTTTATAATATCACCTTTGCCCTTGCCGGGTAATTAACAATTTAATCGAAATAAAAATGATATAATAATTATAGGTTTCAAGGTCGAGTTTAAAAATAAAAAATCAATGGAAGAAGCTAAGGGAGGAAATCATTCGCAAGGATGTCGCTGCGAGATTTGTTCCAATCGCTGCGCGGTTTGCGGCGGTTACCACTGGACTGGAGGCAGCTGGGTTTGGCGGGCTTTGGTGGCGGTCATCATTCTGACGATTACCTTTTGGTGCGGAATCAAGATCGGAGAGGTTAAGGGATATGTCGAGGCCGGTTACGGAGGCTACGAGACGCCCTATGGAGGGATGTTTTGGGGATATGGCACAGGCAACGGGTGTTACCGATATGGCCCGGGTATGATGTATTACTATCCGCAGGGGGGAACTGGAAATACAGCACCGTCATCCGGGTCTGGTTCGACAGCCAAATAAAAATGTAGTAGTTTTCGGTAAAAGGCACTAAGGCACTAAATAGTGCCTTTTACTATGGGAGAGTTGCCAAGGAGGGCTTGAGCCCCGATAATTAAAAGCAACTCTTCGGTTGTTTCATGACCACATATTTCATTTACCCCGTGATTGACGTCGTTGAGTGGCTGCTGTTGTTTTTTACCGTCTATGCTTTGATTATTCCGCTCGGCGGGATGAAAAAAATGAAAAAACGCCGGCTGGCCTTCCCGCGGAACCGCTTCGCTATTTTTATCCCGGCTCATGACGAAGAAAAGGTTATCGGTCCGTTGCTGGATTCCTGCTTCAAGCTTGATTATCCGCGCGATCTTTTTGAGGTTTACGTTATCGCCGACAACTGCAGCGACGGGACGGCTAAATTGGCGCTGGCGAAAGGAGCTAGCGTCATCGAACGGAAAAACTCCAAATTGCGAGGCAAGGGATACGCCTTGGATTACGGGTTCGCCGAAGCGGCGAAACGGGAAAAGTTTGATGCGGCGGTCGTTATCGACGCCGATAATTTAGTGAAGGCGGATTTCCTAAAAATAATGAATACCGAGCTTTTGAGCGGCAAGAAAATATTGCAAGGCAGAATGGACGTCAAGAATCCAAACGACACCTGGGTAACCGCGATTTACGCGATGTCGGTTTGGGTATCGAACAGGTTTTATTATTACGCCAAAAACAATTTAGGCTTTTCCGCCGCTTTGGGCGGCACCGGAATGTGTAT
The DNA here is from genome assembly GCA_023474185.1 of Patescibacteria group bacterium. GTDB lineage: Bacteria > Patescibacteriota > Minisyncoccia > UBA6257 > Colwellbacteraceae > JACWAO01. The sequence continues at coordinate 12,614 of JAMCXR010000014.1, forward strand.
TTCTTTCGATGTGCTGCGGTCAATCGGCTGGGGAGCGACCGGCCTCACCGAAGATTGGGAGTTCACTGTTAAGGCGTTGATTAACGGCATTAAGACGGATTGGGTTCATGACGCCATTGTTTACGATGAAAAACCATTGGTTTTTTGGCAGACTTGGCGGCAAAGACTGAGATGGGTCAGAGGCCAGTTCGGCGTTGCTTTCAAATACTTCCCGAAGCTTTTCTGGCGAGGAATCAGCAAAGGAGATTTTGTTGCGCTGGAGAGCATCGTGCAGCTTATGATGCCGCTTTATCTAATCGCCGCCACCTTGATGTCGCTCGTTTTCTTAACCGGTTTGCGACAGTACGCCTTCGACCCGTTTCTGGGCAAGATTTTATTCAGTTCTTATTGGGAAGGAATGTGGGGTTTGCAATACGTTTTCTTTTCTTTTGTCATGCCCATTACCGCTACGATCCTGGACGGCGGGTCGAAGCTAACATTGAAATATCTGCTTGTATTCCCGATTTTTCAGTACAGTTGGCTGCCGCTGGCCTGGCTGGCATTATTTACTCATCGCAATCCGGAATGGATGCACACCGCACATACCAGAGTCATTGAGCTGGTTGCAGAAGAGGACGGCAGCGGCGCTCTGTTGGCTCCCGCCGAAGCTTTGGCGGACGCCGAAGTCAGCATTAAATAAAAACCCAGAAAAGATTAGCCGGTTCCCGACGGGAACCGGCTTAGCGAAGGGTGCTTAGGGCGCAGATCGTGCGCAGCGCAGGGAGGGCATAGCCGATTTGAGTCCGCGGCGGACCGCCTTAGTCGAAGGCCGGACTTCAACCTTGATTAACGGACTCCTGCTGCTGCGCTTGGCTGAAGTGCGATTGGAAGTGGACAAGCGAATGTTGAGGAAATAAACCTTGCCGTTGTTGCAGGTAATGGAGTAGTTTCCCCCGTACCTATCGGTGGGCTTGACTGCAGCAACGCAGCCCTTGCGAAGCAGCTTGGCCAACTCTCGTTTGATGACCGACTCTTCGACTTCTCCGAATGGGCCGACTTGCCGTCTCGCTCTGCCACTGCGCCTGCGCATTTTTATCACCCGTGAAGAACCGCTGTCCACGACGGACACCTCCTTGCGGGCAGAATTGAAAGCTCGCCGCCGGGTTGACCTAAAGATAATAAATCAAGAGGAGTTCAGTCAACTTCGCGTAAACGGGGAACAGTGTTATATTTTAACCGATGAGAAGAAACAGAAGGCTGCGCGTCGGACCGCGTTCAGGTGAGGCTCGATCGCGAGGGCAAATTCATATTTACGGCAGAAACCCGGTGGGGGAGGCTGTTAAAAACGTTCCTCAGGCGCTACGAAAAGTTTGGTTGGCAGGGGAGGCCGGCCTTAAGGATTTGAAAGCGGAACTTACGGAAATCGGGATAACGGTTGAAGTAGCAGACTCTAAAACGTTGGGGAAATTGGTAGGGGAGGAAGCTATTCACCAAGGAGTGGTCGCTGCCGTCGATCTGTCGGCCGTTGTTAGAGAAGATGCCGGAGAATTTATTGATAATTTGGCAATAGACGCCGAGACGATGCTGGTTGTCTTGGACGAACTGATGGATCCCCAAAACGTCGGCGCTGTCATCCGTTCGGCTGCGGCCTTTGGGGCTAGCGGCGTTTTGCTTCCACGGCATCGTCAAGCGTCGGTGACAGGATCGGTGATTAAGGCCTCTGCCGGAATGGCTTTTACCGTGCCTTTGGTTTATATCGGAAACGTCAACCAAACCATTGATAAGTTGCAGCGTTTGGGTTTTAAGGCTTACGCTTTGGACGCCGAGGGGAAAATGAACTTAAATCAAGAGGTTTTTTCCGAACCGTCTGTTTTTGTCGTCGGCAGCGAAGGGACGGGAATAAGGCAAAAAACCTTGGAACGCTGCGACGTTTCTTTGAAAATCAAGACAAGCCCCCGCTGCGAATCGCTCAACGCTTCGGCTGCCGCGGCTGTAGTTTTTTACGAGTGGAGCAAACAACAAAACAAAAACTGGTAACGACACCTGTTGATAACTTTCCTGTTCCGCCAGCGTCGATTTGCTATAATTCTTAAAAAGTCGAAAAACCGTAATCAAACAATGAAGAACTTCAACTGGAAGCAGTGGGCGAATGTGGTTTTGGGTTTACTGGTCATTGCTTTCGCTTATACCGGCGCGCACGTGACGAGATTCGTTGTCGTTGGCGTCTTAGTAGTGGTTCTGGCCCTTTGGTCGGCGTTCGAAAAAAAATAATCATAGTTTAACAACAAAAGCCCCGCTCCGAAATTGTGCGGGGCTTTTGTTTGCCCAATTTTCAGGCGAGTTTGGCCAAAGCCATTAAAAGTCGTATAATGTCAACATAATGCCGACTGAAAGCACCAGAGTCAGATTCGCCCCGTCGCCCACGGGTCCGTTGCATATCGGAAGCGCTAGGACGGCTCTGTTTAACTGGATTTTCGCCAGGGCCACTGGCGGGAAATTCATCTTGCGCATAGAGGACACGGACTTCGAGCGCTCCAAGGAGGAGTACGTCAAAGACATTACCGAAGGGCTTTCTTGGTTGGGGCTGGAGTGGGACAAGTTTTATAAGCAAAGCGAGCGGATCGAAATCTACCGGAAGCATCTGGAACGGCTGGTGCAAGAAGACAAGGCCTACCCTTGCTTTTGCACGAAAGAGGAATTGGAGGGGGAGAGGCAAGCTATGCTTTCGCAGGGATTGGCTCCAAAATATTCTGGAAAATGCCGTGGCATCCCCAAAGATGAAGCCAAGCACCGGATTGAAGCCGGAGAGGGATATGTAATTCGCTTCAAGACTCCTGAAATCGAGGTTAGCTTCAAAGATCTCGTTCGGGGAACGCTTCGCTTTGACGCTTCTTTAATTGGAGATTTCGTCATTGCCCGAGACTTCAATCAGCCGCTTTATCAATTTGCCGTCGTGGTCGACGATTTGGATATGAAAATCACCCACGTCATTCGCGGCGACGACCACATTTCCAATACTCCGAAGCAAATCCTCATCGCCAAAGCTTTCGGGGCGGAACAGCTGCCTTATTTTGCTCATATTCCTATGATTTTGAATCCCGACCGCAGCAAGATGTCTAAAAGATTTGCCGACACATCTCTTAAAGAATACATCGACAAGGGATATTTGAGCCAAGCGGTGGTAAATTTTCTGGCATTGCTGGGTTGGCACCCTCAAGATGACCAAGAGGTAATGACTGTCGACGAAATCATCAAAAAATTCGACATCAGCCGGGTGCAGAAAGGCGGAGCTGTTTTTGACTCGGACAAACTGAATTGGTTCAATTCACACTACATTGCACACCTGCCGACCGAAGAGATTCTTCGCGCGGCCGCCGGGTTCGTACCAGAAAATTGGAAAATCAACGCCCCGATGTTGGAATCCGTGCGGACCCGCTTGAGCAATTTGGGGAAATTAAGGGAAGCGCTGGAATTTTATTTCGCGTTGCCGGACTACGAAAAAGAACTCTTGCGCTGGAAGGAAATGGATGACCGGCGGGTTTGGAACGGCCTGGAAAGCTCATTGCGGCTTATCGAAGAAATTCCGGCGGGCCTTTTCAAAAAGGACGCGCTGGAAGCCAAACTGACGTTTGCCGTGGAAGAAAAAGGAAAAGGGGAAATCTTATGGCCGTTGCGGGTGGCGCTTTCCGGCAAGAAGAACTCCCCTGGACCGTTTGAAATCATGGAAGCGCTGGGTAAAGAAGAAACAATGAGGAGAGTAAGACTGGCGATGGATAAGGTTCAAAAACAGCCGTAAATATTCTATAATTTTTTAAAACACGCGAACCTATGAATTGGAATTCGTTATTACCGCAACTAAATACCGCAGGGCAGACTTTTTTGCTTCTGATAAAAGAACTGGCCGGCATTGTCATATCACTTTTTAAAATATTGGCGGCGGCTGTTTCGCACGTTAACGGCTAATCTTTTAAAAGAAGCGGTAGGAAGGCCTCGGTTAATTATTTGTGTCGCATAACATACATTATACGACAGTATAATATTGATAAGGTCTGCGTCCCCTCGCGAGCGTAAGGGTTCTTTAAAAATAACGCCGAAGGGATGCGAAATCTCTCCGGCGTGCAGTAAACACTGTGCAATTATTGTCCGTGAATCTTCAACACTTAAGCGCTTTTTCACCTCTTCCTTTTTCACTCGCGATGCGCTCCTTGTGGAAGTTAACGCGGAATTCGAACCTCCACCTGTCGACGAGGGCCTTAATGGCGAATTCCATCCATTCCTCCCTTCGGTTCAAAACCGCCCGGTCTCGCTCTTCGCTGTCGATTATGATAGTGGAGTTATGATCCTTAACCTGGAAATGGACAATGCCCATCTTTTTCAGCGACTCCTCTACCCACGACCCGGACATTGGTCATCACCTCGCGTTCTTGGTGGTAGCAGGCTGACGCCTCTACCTCCTTTTGCGGTTATGCACGGTGGGCAGGCTTCGGCGTAACGGCCAGGAAACGATACTCGGCCCAGTGGCCGACGGCCCCAAAGGCATTTATGGCAAGAAGGCAACGGTCGCCTTTGTGCGTCTTCGGGCCTATTGCCGGCCATCGGCGGCAGGCGCCGGGGATTTCATCGATGTAGGTCGTCTTATTGACCGCAGGCCCGTTCCAAACCGAACCCAAAGCCAATAAAATCCCTTCAGTGTTTCTCCGGTGTTCGGCGCCAAAAGCGAGCAGCTCCCGCAAATTGGCTGGCCGCAAACCTTTCTCGCCAACGTAGCGCCAGGCATCCTCGAGGGTGCGCAAGTTGTCGCGCTCGGGTAACGCAACGAGATTCAGTAAAGATATTCCTTCCCCAGCGGAAGGAAATCTTTTAAGGGTCACATCGGGATCTATCCAGTTGTAAGAGCCCTCTCGAATCGCTTCTCTTGGTTCTTTGCCGTAGTCTACTAGCAGCCTGATAACCGTTTCTCCAACACTCATTACGCTCTCCCCTTTTTTATTTAGTGCAAGTCAGTGCAAGTTCACGATTTGGGTGTTCAAGGCAGTAAGTTTTGTTTACTGCACAAAACGGCCCGTGTCAACTGAAGCCGCAATGAAAAGCCCCAGTCGGTTTTTTATATCCGGCTGGGGCGCTACGAAACGGTTCAGCTTGTCGCTACATCCCGCTCATGATTCTTTGAAACCTGGATGCGGTCTCATAGAGGTCGGCATAGTTGTTCCGGATAATGCGGGCCTTGATGCTTATGGAGTTTACTTCCCGCAGCTTATCAAGGAGATCCGTGGAGAGATTATCCACCTCCGATACTCCGGTTTGGTGAAGCTTGCGCCGTATGGCTTTTCCAGTTTTTTCGGTAGCCTCCAAGATGGCATCCAGTACCATGATGCATTCGTACAGCTTGCCTGGGCTGGGCAGGATCCTATCCCGATCATTTGATCTCATCTTGCCCAATCCCCTTTCCTTAGTCGCTGCATCACTGAAGATCCTTTAACAAATTCATTTTGGCTCCCTGGAAATAATTTTTCAAGCTCACTGTTTCCCTACCATCAAACTCCGTTTTTTGTTAAAATTTTTAAATTATGTATTATCGGGACGCGCAGGAGTTTATGGAAAGCACGGGGCACGAAATCGGCGGGCGGTGGTATCCGAGGGTGACAAGCATTGTCTCTATTAAGGCCAAACCGGAGCTTTACCGTTTTTACGGCCAATTAAGCAGTTTTGCCGAAGGCGAAGCTATTAAGAAACAGTCGGCCGACGAAGGAACGGCGGTGCACAACGTCGTAGAAACGATTCTGCTCGGACGGGATCCGGATGTTCCCGATGAAATAGCCCCGGCCGTCAGCGCTTTTTTGGCGTTCAAAGACAGGGTAGGTATTGAAGTTAACCCGCAATGGGTGGAAAGACTGGTGGCTCATCCCGAGGAAAGATACTCGGGCACGGTTGATTCGGTCGCCGCCATCGGCGGACGCACCGGAATTTTGGATATAAAGACGTCGCTGTCGATTTATCGCGATTATGGGCTACAAACGTCGGCTTACTTTGCGGTGGCGAAAAACGTCCATAAGATGAATGAACTGACTACCCGCTGGATTTTGCGCATCGACCAGTACCAATTATGTTTCCGCTGCGGAGCCTCTAAACGGTCCAAAGGGGGCCGAGCTAAGGTTCGGAAACCGGCTTCGAGCGAAATTTTTCCGGTTGGTTTCAACGAGTGCGACCATCAATGGTCGCCAGTGCGCGGCGACGTCGAATTAAAGGAGTTCGGAAACTGGGAGAACGATTACGGCGCGTTCCTGGGCGCCAAGAGGCTTTGGGAATGGGAAAACGAGTATTGGCTGGAGAAAATCGGTTATCTGGCCTAATCGTCTCTATCTATTTGTTCCCTGTTCGATTATTATCGGCGCCTGCGTTCCGTTGCGTCCCAGAAGGTAGCCGATCATCAGGAGGCCGGCAAAGATAATCGCGGCAGCCGCGAGAATCAGGAAAAACAGCGTTTTGTCGCTAACCTCCCCTTCTTTGATCGATAGGCGCCGGCGAACGATTGACAAATAACCCATATTTTCGTAGAATGTTTCTGCATTAATATTAGCATTTTTTAAGCTATGGCACATACCAAAGCTGGCGGTTCAACAAAATTAGGAAGAGATTCCGAATCAAAGAGACTCGGTGTAAAAATCGGTGACGGCGGGACTGTTGGCGCTGGTCAGATAATCATTCGTCAACGCGGTTCCAAATATCTTGCCGGCGACAACGTTTTGCGCGGCGGGGACGACACGCTTTACGCTTCCATCAACGGAAGGGTTAAGTTTTCTTCCAAAAACAAGATTAGGTTTGACGGTAGCAAAAGGAAGACGGTCGTAGTCTCGGTTGCGGCTTAGCTTTTAACCGCTTCCAATTCCATCTCGCCTTTGGCGCTTCCCACTCTCAAAGCGATTCGGTGCCAACCGAGTGATTTTATCGGCTTATCCATTCTCTCCAAACTGATTTCGGAGGCCAATCTTTTGTCGATTGACAGGTGGAAAATCAGTTTATCCAAAACCTGCTTTTTAGTAATCGATCCGAAAACCTCTCCCTTTTCTCCGACGGCCAATGACAACCGCAATGGGTTGCTTTTTAGCTTCTCTTGGATAAGTTTCAGCGTTTCGTCCTGCAAACGGCGTTTTAATTCTTTTGTTTTGATGGCTTCACGAAGCTCTCCTAAAGAAGCGCTATCAACTTGCTTGGCCAGGCCGTTGGGAACAAGGTAATTTTTGGCGTAACCGTCGGCCACGGATTTAACGTCGTTCGCTTTTCCTAGTCCCTTTATGTCTCTTAAGAGTATGACCTTCATGGTCTAAATCTTGGAACCTTAATTTCCGGATATTGGAACGGCCCGAGACCCGCTACTGCATTTCCGTTTTAAGCAGCTCAACAGCCTTGGCCAGCTGCGGATCGGTGCCCGCCGCTATATTCGCGTCAGTGAGCGGTACCACGTAATCCGGCTTCAAGCCTTTGCCGTTAATCCAGGTGCCGTCGGGAGTGAGCCACTTGGCAATCGTCACTTTTATGAACGACCCGTCGCTCAAGGGGAAGACTTCTTGTACAGTTCCTTTACCGAAACTTTGCTCGCCTACGAGCAGAACGCCGCGGTTGTCGCGCAAGGCTCCGGAAAGTATTTCCGCAGCTGAGGCCGAACCGCCGTTAATCAGAACCACTACCGGCATTTTCGCCAGCGATTGGTTGATTCCGGTTTTAATCACTTGTTTGACCCCTTGGGCGTTTTCTTCGATAACCACCGGCGTATTGGCCGGTAAGAGTTCGCTGGCCAAATCAACGGCAACGTTGAGATATCCGCCCGGGTCATTGCGCAAATCGAGAATCATTCCCTTGGCTCCATCCTGGATTCCCGAATTGACAGCATTGTTGAAATCGGCTTCGGCATTCTGATTGAAACTGTAAAGCTGCAAGTCCAAGATATTGTTGTCTATCACCTTCCAATCGACCGTCGGAACCTGAATGTTGGCGCGGGTAATTTTAAAGTCCTGCGGCTTATTCCACCCCTTTCTCAGGATAGTTAGAGTGACGGTGGTGCCGATGTCGCCTCTGATTTCGTTAACCGCATCCTGCAAGCTCAGGTTCTGAGTCGACTGGCCGTTGATGGCCAGGATGGCGTCGTTGGCCCGCAAACCGGCGGCCGCGGCCGGAGAATTGTTTAAAGGAGCCAAAACGATGAGCTGGCCGCTTTTAATGTCTATTTCCGCCCCTATTCCCCCGAAATTGCCGCTGATGTCCTGGTTGAATTGCGTGGAATCCGAGGGCTGAAAAAATTCAGTGTAAGGATCATTTAAGGAGTTGGTCAAACCGGTGACGGCGCCGTAAACAAGGCTTTGGTTGTTCAACGCGCCGGCGTTCAAATAATCGTTTTTCAAAATATCCCAAACTTGCCAGAAAACATTAAAATTAGCGTTAATATTGCTCGGGGTGCTGAGATTGCTGACGCCGCTAACGACTATGTTTTTGGTCGTTTTAGCCCCTGCTTTAAAGCCGAAATAATATCCCCCGCCCCCCAAAGCCACGACAACGATTATAGACAAGACCACCAGGGACGCTCGGTCGACTGCTTTCTTAAATTTCTTCGATGACCACCGAATCATAGCGGGTTTAATTCTACCTCAAAGTATTGTATCATTTCAACACCGATGGACTACCTAAAGCTTCTCAGGGAAAGAGCCGAGAAGTCGAGGGTTTACTCTTCGCATCAGCTCGTAGGCTTGACGGTAGCCCAAATTCTAAACGACGAGGAACACAAAGCGCTTTTTATCAGGTTGGCAAAGGATAATAAAGGGGTTGACTTGATAGCTATCGCCCGCTCGGTGGCGGAAAAGAAAGAAGTTAAAAATAAGGGCGCATATTTCATGCGGTTGGTTCAAAAAATGGGCATTACCAGACGCCATGCGAATTCTCACAATAAACGACAAAGAAGAAGGAATCTTTCTGCGAAAAAAGACTAAGCTCTTCGATTTCCGGGAATATTCCCGGAAAGAAATTAGCGGCTTGATTAATGATATGCGGAAAATAATGAAGAATGCCGACGGCATCGGATTGTCCGCCAACCAAATCGGGTTCGATTTTCGGATGTTCGTCGCTGAGGTGGAAGGAAAATTTTACGCGATTTTTAATCCGGAACTCAGCCGTTTTTCCAAGGAAACAAAAACGCTGGAAGAGGGATGCTTGAGCGTTCCAGACAAATTCAGCGCGGTGACGAGGCCGGACAAGGTGCTGCTCACCGGCTGCGACAGAAACGGCAGAAAAATAAAAATAAAAGCGTGGGGGCTATTGGCTAGGGTTTTCCAACACGAGGTGGACCATCTTGATGGTAAGCTGTTTTTGGATCGAATCAAAAAGCGATGAGATACGTTTTCTTCGGCTCCCCGGAATTCGCCGCCATCATATTAAGGAAGTTAATCGAAGGCGGATGTCCGCCGGCGCTCGTTATAACCAATCCCGACCGTCTTTTGGGCAGGAAGCGCGTGCTTACTTCCCCACCGGCGAAGCTGGTGGCGGAAGAGCACGGCGTTAAGGTTTTCCAACCGGAAAAACTGTCGCCGTCGGATTTGGCCGAGTCCGACGGATACGACTTTTTTATCGTGGCTGCTTATTCCAAAATCATCCCCTCTTCCATAATCGACCTACCGCGGATTGGGACCATCGGCGTGCATCCGTCGCTCTTGCCGAAATTCCGCGGGCCGTCCCCCATCCAATACGCTATTCTCCAAGGAGAAGAAATCACCGGAACCACGCTGTTTCTCATAGACGAAAAAATTGACCACGGCCCTGTAATAGCGCAAAAAACCGGAATCAGGATCGACAATAAGTATTTCGGAGAGCTGACCAGGGATTTGGCCGAGGCGTCGGCCGAGCTGCTGCTGGAAAACTGGCCGCGGATTGTCGCCAATAATTTAAAGCCGTTGCCACAAAACGAGTCGTTGGCCACTTTGACTTACAAAATTCAAACGGACGACGGATATGTTCCGGAGGATGAGTTGAACAGGGCGCTGCAAGGCAAATCGGCGGAAGACGCTAATAAAATCAACAGAATGGTTCGCGCCTTCAACCCCGAACCGGGAGTTTACTCTCTGATTTCCGGCAAAAGGATGAAAATTCTAAAAAGTCACACGGAAAACGGAAGGCTTTTTCCGGAAATAATCCAACGCGAGGGAGGAAAGCCGGTTGTTGTCAGGCTTTAGCACTGTTTGGGATTTTCGTTTTTGTCATATAATTCCAATATGACAAAATTGATCTTAAATGCTCTGGGACGCGCTGTTTTACCGGCGGTAATCCTGGTTTATTTGAGTCGGTATTGGTTTCCCGTACCAGAGGCGCTACTGGTCCCAATCGTTTTTGTCTTTTTGACTGTCGCCTTGCTGCCGACGGCCGTGCGGGTGGCAAAAAATGCCTTGCGCCGTTCATTCGATGTCGGGGCTTCAATGCTTCTGACGATTTACCTTCTCGTTTACCTTAATTCTCTTGCTATCGCCTGCATCTTCGTCTTAATTATTATCGCCGGCGACTTTTTTAAAGACGTAATCCTCTACAAAGTGCGGGAATCGCTGGACAAGATAACTGTCTACTTGCCACACACAGGTTTCATAAAAGCGGCTGATGGAAAGGTGCGTGAAGTGGACATTGAGAAGATAAAGGTTGGCGATATTGTGACGATCAAGCCCGGACAGCGATCTCCCGTCGACGGAACGTTGTTGGCCGAAGAAGCCATTTTGGACGAGTCGGTTATCACTGGAGAATCCAAGCCGATACCGGTGGAAAAAGGCGCCGAGGTTCCGGCCGGAGCGATTAATGCCGGAGATTATTTTGAAATGGCGGCCAAAAGGGTTAGCGCCGATTCCACAATTGCGCAAATCAGGAAAATAGCCGAGGAGGCGGAGAAGCAAAAGACGCCTATCGCCCGCTTCATTGACCAGTACGCCAAATACACTTCGCTCGCCACCGCTGTGCTGGTTGCCGTTCTGTATGTTTACACCGGTGATGTTTTTCGCGCTTTGGGATTGTGGATAGCGATGGTCCCGATCGTCTTTGCCATTATCGGTCCGATTTCGGTAAGCATTGGAATTAGCACCGCTGCCCGTCTCGGAATTCTCGTCAAAAACTCGGAAGTAATCGAAGACTTGGCCAAAATCAAGTATTTGGTTTTTGACAAGACAGGGACGCTTACCATCGGCCAGCCTAAAGTGCGCGATATCCTGGTTGCCGACCAAAAGTACTCGGCCGACGCCCTTTTGGCGCTGGTCGCCGGGCTGGAGAAAAAATCAGAGCACGAAATCGGCAAAGCAATTGTCGAAGAGGCAGAAAAGCGCGCTTTGGCTGTTTCCGCCCCCTCCGAAGTTCATGTGGTTAAAGGCGGCGGATTAGATGCTGTAAGTGACGGGAAGAAAATACTGGTCGGCAGCCGCAATTTCCTGGCCGGCTCCAACGTTTCGGCGCCAGCCGATTTCGCCAACCTGGTCGCCGAGCGCGAGCGGCGCGGGGAAACCCCCGTTTTCATAGCGGTTGACGGAAAATTCGTCGGAGGAATTTTCGTGGCTGACGCTCTGCGGCCGGAAACTCCGAAAGCCATCAGCGAGTTGAAAAAGCAGGGATACGACCTGCGCATTTTAACCGGGGACGAGCGGCCGGTCGCCAACTTTATCGCTTCAACGCTGGGATTGGACGATTCCGACGTGGAAGCCAGCCTTACTCCGCAGGGCAAAATCGATAAAATCGAAGCTCTGGAAAAAAGCGGCCGGCGAGCGGCGATGGTTGGAGACGGAATTAACGACGCCCCCGCTTTATCCGCCTCCACGGTTGGAATCGCCATGGGAGTGCGCGGTACCGACTTGGCGACCAACGCCGCCAATATCGTTTTGGTGCAGGAGAACTTTTTAAAAATACCGAGTATTATTGCCCACTCCAAAAGGATTATCGGCGTCATTAAGCAGGATTTGGTATCGGCGACGGTCATTCACGTTTTGGCCGGAGCCTTGTCAGCCTTCGGCATCATCACCTTGGTTCAAACCGCCTTATTCCACGAAGCCAGCTCGGTTATAGTTCTCTTGAATACCGCGCGGCTTTTTCGCATCAAAAAGGAAAATTGGATCCTGAATTAATTCCTTGACGGCAAAATAATAAGGTCTATCCTTTTAGTAAAGGCCAATTTTAAAACCTAAAAGATGAAAATGGAAGACTTAACGAAATCAAGACCGTTAATAGTTTTCGGATCGATTTTGGGGATAAGCTTGGTAGTAACGGCTATGATCGTTAGTTGGGTCATTTACTATGTCAAGACATACGACAATTCGGTAATAACCGTAACCGGAGTCGCGGAAAAGCAGGTGACTTCAAATGTCGTGAAATGGCACGCCACCATTGTCCGCCAGACTGGGCCAAGCGCCTCCGACTTGAAACAGGGATCGTCTGAGATGCAGAACGATTTAAACACTCTGCTCTCTTATTTTGAGACCAACGGCGTCACTTCATCCGAGATAACCGCTGATCCCCTAAGCGTCGCGCCGATTTATCAGAGCCAATACGGCGTTTATCCAGGAAAGATCGGTTATTCTTCCGGCGACACGCTGGCCGGCTATTCGCTCAGCCAAAACATACTCATCCAGTCGAGCAACGTAAACGGCATAACCGCTTTGGCCCAGAAAGCGCCGCAATACTTCTTGAACAAGGGAATAGTGTTTTCCAGCCAACCCCTGGAATATTATCTGAGCAACAGTCTTCTCGATTCCATCCGGCAGCAGATGCTGGCCGAGGCCCTGGCCAATGCCAAAGACAGAGCCGAGGCGATAACTAACGGCGTCGGAGCCGGTGTCGGGAACTTGCGTTCCTCAAGCGTCGGAGTTACGCAAATCACTCCGGTTAACTCCACTGAAATTTCTAGCGCCGGCTACTACGATACCGCATCACTTGAGAAGCTGGTGACTTACCTGGTGCACACCACTTTCACAATGCGTTAACCGAATGGAGTTTCGGCAGTTCGGAAACGCCGTTCCTGCGATGCTTCTTCGCTTACTGATATTGAATAAAGCTGGGTCGGGGGCTGAGTTTAAGCACTTCTTGAGGAGTCATTAGATGGCTTCCGTTTTTGGCGTCATTTTTGAAAAATAATTTGAATCCTGTAAACTGTACCGGCTCGCTGGCGATGAAATCTTTGTAGGTTTTTATCTTCATTTGCGGCGGACCGAAACCGTCCATGTCCATCACTATTTCTACCTCGGACAACGGCTTTATGTCTTGATAGTTTTTGACCATAGCTTGGGTGAAACGATGCACTATTAGAATTTTCGGGGGCAAGTTGTATTCTTGAACTATTTTGGCCAAATACCCGACAGCAAAATTGATGTCGGTGGCGTCTAGCGAGCCGATAACCGTTCCGGGGACATGGCCGTCATACATGGCAAACTCCGGGTCTAAAGCCAGCTCTACGTTTGGCTGTTGCAGATACTGTTTCAAGAGCGGAACCTCGGTCTCAACGGTACTTTGCCCCACCTGGACATCCAAGACCAGCAAGCCATTGACCTGATTGGCCATATTTAATGCCTTGTCGATTTGATCAGGCGGCATGCGCAAGCTGTACAATCCATTCGGACCCGGATTGTTTTGCGCGGCAACAGCAATATAATCGATTGCCGGTATGACTGGAGTAGTCGGGTCGGCGATCTGCCACTCGGAGGCAGTTGCCTGCAACATTTGCAAAACCTGGTCGGGAGGATATTCTCCCAAAACGCCCATTTGCTTTGAGTAAAAATTGCCGTAATAAGCCACGATGCGCTTGAACGGCAAAATGGCTCCGGGATTGGGGAAAACAGTCTTGACCGGCCAAAGGCTGGGAGTGGAGGAGGTGGAAGTGGCGGCAGGACCTAAATTCGCCAACTCCAACAGTTTGGCGTCGTAAGCCGCCTTATCGAGCGGAGGATACTCCAGCTTTTTAACTATTGCGACGGTAGATGTGGAACTTGGATCGATGGCGACCGTGTACGGCAGTTTGACAATAACAAAAAAAGCGATAGTCACGCCCAGCAATATCCCCGCGGGAAGCAAGTACTCCTTAGATAGCCTCATTTAGCCCATCTACTATCGCACATTTTCAGCCGAGCGGCAATTAAGCGGCAAGGAAACCGCGGGGATGAAAAAGACGCCTTAAAATCCGAGGACTCCCTTGCCGCTGAAAAAGATTACCAGGTTGGCTGTTAAAAGAAGCAAATCAAACTCCCATCCGGTCTTATCCATAGCCGTAAAATTTATTTTCCAGTTGAAAATCTTCTTATAAACGGCTCCGAGCATGACCAGGATAAGCAACCCGGCGGCTGTTCGCATAAATATTCCGGAAAGCACTCCCAAAGCCGACAGAAATTCAATTACGCCCAAGAGGCTGACGGCTCCGGCCGGCATGCCCATTCCGCCAGCCATCGTTTTGGCGTTTTTCAATTTCGGCAAGGAGTGGACGATGAAAATTGCGGCAACGACGACGCGCAGTAAAAAAACCGCCAAATAACTGTATTGTGATAACCCCATTTAATAATTTTTAACGATGATTCGACCTTTCAATTGACGACTGTTTATTAACTGTAAAATTTATCATCTGCCCGCGCAAGTCCGGCTTATCCACAATTTTCAGTGATTTACGACGTCATACTCGCGCCAGGTTCCGATTCCGGCGAGAGAAGCTTGCCCGGCTATTTTTAAATCGGCAACGCTTTTGTCGAAGGGTTCAATTCCCTCTTCTGTTGTCGTTGGTAATTCGCAAAGGATGACTTTAGAGACGAGTCCTGCGCGCAGCAGCTGGTTGTTTACGGTTGGACCGCTGGAAACCAGAACGTTGGGCGACAGCGTCAAAATTTTTTCCAGAGAATCAGCGACCGTATATCCAGTTTTAACTCGGAGCGATTTATTCGTTGTCAGCACTATTTTCTTAACAGAACTTTGTTCGAACGGCAGAAGAAGATTGCCCTCGTATTTTTGTATAGCCTCGTATGTTTTCCTTCCTATTACTACCGCTCCATATTTTTTACAAAGGTCCAAAAAAACAAACCAAAGTTCATCGGGTATAAAATCTTCGCTGCCGTCTTTGCGCGCGATAAACCCATCGGCTGAAATCACATTATAGAGCGTAATCATAAATTGAATTATTATATTATTGCG
>JAMCXR010000002.1:0-22931 GCA_023474185.1 Patescibacteria group bacterium
CTCTTTCTTTCCCTTACTTTTACTTATTTTTGGGATACAAGAACTGATTCAAGTTTGACAACTTTTCTGGAAAATGTCAATGGCTGGGAAAAGCCTGTGTTTGGCGGTTTTTTGGGGGGATTACTTTCGGCTGTCCATTAAAAACACGACACAAATTACGATAGGGAGCGGGAGTACCTGCCTCTTCAAAAGATCGAGACTCGGTACTTGTTTTTAGAGAAAAAGCTGGAGCGCGAACTGATTCATCGCCATAGTCACGTCAGGATGTCGAACAACAACGCCCATTATGAAAACACCGACTGAAACGATGTGAAGCTATTGAACCATTACGAACCATTGTTTAAAAATCGGGTGCGGCTGTCAGCGCTAGAGGTTGGAGAAATATTGCTTAAATACGCTAAGATTCGGGATAAAATATTTTTTCTGCGAATTGTAAGAGTTCAACGAAATCACTAGGTCATATCCTTGATAAGTTTGGCTGCCCACAGTGCCCAAAAGATCTCCTTTTTTCACGGTCCGGTTGGCTTCAGAAACAAAGTTGGCCAAGGCCACGAATTGCTGCGTGGAACTCGTAGGCGCGTACATATTGGGCGGCATAATCGAGGCGGGATTCAAAGTGCCCATCTGGTACTTCACGCCGTTAACGGTAATCTGCCCCAAGCTGCCGGAAGTGATGAAAACGCCGTCAAACGGCGCGTAAATTTTCGTACCCGGCGGAAGCGAGAAGCCGGCGTAATAGCTTCCGCTCTGGCTCACCAGCTTTCCAGTGCCGCAGTACTGCTGATCCAAAATAACGCAGGCGCTAAGCTGCGGCAATTGAGATATCGTACTCGTCGAAGGAGTGTTCGGAGAAACGGTGAACCCGTAATTTCTGAATCCGTAAGTTAAAACGCTGTAAATCAAAGCGCCGACCATGACGATTATCACAACCGTCAGAATAATTATTTTCTTTAGTTTAGCAGATCGGTCCATCTTTTTTTCTCTATTGGCTGACTTTAAAATATTTCGGCAGGATCGACGAATCGGGGAATTGCGGCCCGGCCGGAGAAACTCCTTGGAAATTCAAAAGCAGGTTGGAACCGCTCACTTGGTCGATGACGCCGCCCTCGATTGCCGCCACCGGTTCCCCCTTTCGCACCTGCGCTCCTTCGGCGACCAGCGGCTGAAATTCGGCGATAAAGTAAAGCACCATCCCGTTGACTCCTCCTTGCGGCGCCTGAGTAACGGAGCCGTTCAAACTTAGTTTTGGATTGCCCTCGGCCGTGCCGCTATAAGTGAATGTTCCGTCAAAAGGCGCAAAAATATACGACCCCTTGGCCAAACTCAACCCCAGATACTCCTGATTATTAGGATAGCTGAGCATTTGTCCGCCGCCGCAGTACCTTTGATTCACCACTGCGCAGGGACCGGGCCTATTTAATGAAAGCCAATACGGCCGTTGGCTATGAAAAACGTAAACGTAAACCAACGATCCGGCAAGCACCAAGGCGGCGATTACGAGCGCGGCCAGGACTGTCGAATCGATTTTTGTTTTGGTTTTCGGCGGCATATTGGTTTCTATTACTTATTATAGCACACGTTCGGACGACGTTTTTTAATGCTCCACGGTCCCAAGCGCCTCCTCCGCGATTTTTTTATCAGACCACGGAATCTTAACGCCTTTGGACTTGTGCAAGAACGGTTCAGAACCCTTCCCGGTAATCACCACTCCGTCGCCGGGCTTGGCCAGGGAAATCGCTTTCTTGATCGCCTGGGAGCGGTCGAGTATCTTCTCGTATTTTTCCTTGGGAAATGCCTTGGATTTCAGTCCGTCCTCGATCTCGTGCAGGATTTTCAGAGGATCTTCGTCGAAAGGGTCTTCGTCGGTCAAAATTACATAGCCGCAGTGCCGAGCGGCAATCTTGCCTATTTCCGGCCGCTTCCATTTGTCCCGCCCGCCGCCGCACGAACCGAAAACACAAACCAGTTTTCCGCGCTTCTCGATAATTCCGGAGACCGTCTCGTAAACCGCCTGCAGCGAATCCGGAGTGTGGGCGTAATCCACGACCACGGCAAACGGCTCGCGGCTGACGAACTCCATTCTCCCGCTCAGGCCGGCGAACTCCTCCAGAGCTTTCAAGACGACGTCTTTACCAACATTGAAGTTTTCCAACACCGCTTCGGCCGCTCCCACGTTTATTTTGTTGAACTCGCCGGGCAAATTGGTTTTTATCCCGCTCTTGCCGAAAAGGATAATTTTATTTTTCCCCGCCGCTTTGATAAATTCGTCCGCGTACTTATCTTCCTTGTTGACGAAAAATGCTTTTTTCTTCCGCGTCTTACATCCGGCCGCGTATCTGAAAAACGACAGCTTGGCTTGTTTGTAGTTTTCAAATCCGCCGTGCGCTTCCAAATGCTCGGGCTGCAGGTTGAGAAAAACCGCGGCGTCGAAATCGATGAATTCTTCGCGGTGCTGAACAATTCCCTGAGAAGTCACCTCCAAGAGCGCGTACTCACATCCTTCTTTCACCGCCCGCCGCATCATTTTTTGCAGCAACCCGCGCCCCGGCATAGTGTTGCCGGTTTTGTTAACCTCTGATTTGTCCCCAATTTTGATTCTTACGGAAGAAACCAGGGCGGTTTTCTTTCCTGCGGCTTCCAATCCGGCGTTAATTAACTCCAGCGTCGTCGATTTACCCTTTGTGCCCGTAACACCGATGACAATAAGTCGTTTGGACGGATTGAAATTGGCCAGCGAGGAGAAATAGGCGGCCAGCCAATGATAAATATTTAACAATCTCGACATGAATAATTACTTTATCTTTTTTAAGGCGTCTTTCAAGCGATCGCCCAGCTTGATAAGCTTCGGATCGATTTTTTCCAAAACCTCCTTGATTGCGGAACGCTTGTATCCCAGAGCACTCAAAGCTTCAATAATCTCCTCGTCGGCTCCGCTCTCTTCCAATCCTAAAGAAAGATTGATTTTTTTGGCTTTAATTTTGTCTTTCAAATCCAAAGCGATGCGCATTGCCGTCTTTTTACCGACTCCCTGCGCTTTTTCGATAATATCCGCCCGACCCTGCGTAATAGCCGTTGCCAGTCTGTCGGGAGCGGTGGAGCTCAGAATGTTCAAGGCCATTTTCGGGCCGACGCCGCTAACCGTCACCAGCATCTTAAACATCCCGAGCTCCTCCTCGGTCAAAAAACCGAACAACTCGGCTGTTTCCTCGCGATTAAGATAAAGACAGGTGTAAAATCGCACGCCTGTCCCGAGCTTGGGCAGCTGCTTCGAGTATCGGCGCGGAACAAAAACCTTGAAACAAACTCCGCCGACTTCCACCTCCGCTTCCCCTTCGCGGTTGGCAACAATCTTCCCCGATAAACCACTAATCATTTGGCTTGTATTGTATCCCATCGACGCTTTTTTGCCCATTGATTTACCGCGTTGTCGGCGACGTGGTAAAATGTGGCAAATATCTTCCGCCGTTTCCGCAGAAACGGCTGAAAACGATGGCGGCATATTCCAAAAAGCACAAACTACCTCTCGAGGGAGTGCGAGCGGTTTTCAAACACCTCGCTCCCCACAGACATGCAATCGTTTTACTGTCTTCCTTAAGCGTGGCAGCTGCGGTGACCGGCACGGCCATTCCTTATTTAGCCGGCAAGATAATAGACGCCATCGTTAAGCCGTCTGCAATCGCGGTTCTGCACCATTATGTTCCGACCGCTCTGTTTTTTGTAGCCGCCTGGGGCCTCACCAACCTCGTCTACAACATTGTCAGTTGGCAAATAGATTTGCGGCAAACTCAGGTCAGCGCGGTCATCGAGGCTGATTATTTGGTTAACGGCTTCGGCCGGCTCCTGGAACTACCGATGTCTTTTCACAAAAACCACAAAATCGGGGACTCCACCGACAGAATTAACCGAGCGGCCAGGTATTTGGACAATATCATCAGCAACGTCCTGATTAATTTGGCGCCGCAGATCTTGAGCGTTTTCGGCGCCATAATCATCACTATGATAATCAAGCCCACCCTCTCACTGCTGCTGCTTTTGGCGCTCGTCATTTATATCTTCATCCTTCTGAGAGTCGTCCCTAGGATGGCTAAGATACAAAGGACGTCATACCGGCTGTATAACCAGGCTTACGGCGATATGTATGAGGCGGTTTTCAACGTCCAGTCCGTCAAACAAGCAGTGGCCGAGGAGTACGAGAGAAGGAAAATGCACAGGAATTTCCATCTGCGCGCAGTCAAATTTTGGCAGGCTTATATGCAAATCTGGCAAAGCGTCAGCTTTACGCAACGCATACTAATCCTCGCCGTCCAAATACTCATTTATGCTTTCGCCATAACGCAAATATTCAAAGGATCAATGACCATCGGCGACCTAGTGATGTTTAACGGGTATGCCGCGATGTTTTTCGGACCTTTTGCCGTCCTGGCCAGCAACTGGCAATCAATTCAAAGCGGACTTGTAGCCTTGGAAAGGGCGGAAAAGATAATCAACCTGCCGACCGAAAAATACGCGCCGTCGGCCGAGATAATGCCGACCAGAGTCGAAGGCGGCGTCGAGTTCGACAAAGTAAGCTTCGGCTACCGGGGGAGGCAGAAAATGGTGTTGAAAAACATCAACTTTACAATTCAAAGCGGACAGACAATCGCCTTGGTTGGAGAATCGGGAGTGGGTAAGACAACCTTAATCGACCTCGTCTCCAACTACGTTAAACCGACCAAAGGGAAAGTTTACCTCGACGGAAACAACATCCAAAACCTGGACTTGAAATTTTTAAGAGGAAACATTGCCGTTGTCCCTCAGGAAATACTGCTTTTTAATGACACGGTAAAAACAACATCCGCTACGGAAAGTTCTCCGCCACAGATCAAGAGGTACAAGCAGCCGCCAAAGAAGCTTATGCCGACGAATTCATCGAAAAATTCCCCAAAAAATACAATCAGCTGGTCGGGGAACGAGGAATCAAACTATCGTCCGGCCAAAAACAAAGGATAGCCATCGCGAGAGCCATCCTGAAAAATCCAAAAATATTGATTCTCGACGAGCCCACTTCCAGCTTGGACGCCCACTCCGAAAAATTGGTGATGGAAGCACTGGAAAAACTGATGCGCGGACGCACGACGTTCATTATCGCCCACCGCCTGAGCACGGTTAAAAAAGCCAACCGCATTTTATTCATCCACGGTGGAGAAATCGCCGAGGAAGGAACGCACGAAGAACTAGCAAACCGTCCCGGAGGGCTGTATCGCGAGTTTTATGAAATGCAAAAGCTATAATCCTTCCTTGCCTCCGGCCGGGAAATGTGTTTAAATAGCCCATATGCCAAAAATCAAATCCGCCAAGAAAGCCTGGCGCCAAAGCGTTAAAAGGAGAAAACGCAATTTGGAATCAAAAAAGAAGATTCGCAACGCCGTTAAATCTTACAAAAAACTGGCCGGGGAAGGGAAAAAAGAAGAAGCCGCAAAGTTGATTCCCGGAGTTTATAAGACTTTAGACAAGGCAACCAAGAAAGGCGTCCTGAAGAAAAACACCGCCAGCCGTCTGAAGTCCCGACTGGCCAAAAGCCTTAATAAACGCTAAGCGCTAAATCGAGCAAGGCTTCTTCGTGCTCCAGCCCCCCGCTTTTAACGGAAAAATCGTATTGCGCCAGCCTCCGCAAGTCGCGGGGGTTTTTGGTTCCGGCGCTAAGTACGTTGAAAACGGGAGTCGGATCTTCGCTTCTGCCGTCTAAAAGGTACGTCAGGGACAAAACCTTGTTTCTTAAATCGCCGTATCTCAGGCCGTTGATCAAAGGAAAAAAGTCGGGTACGGTGCGGCTTTTCGCCGTTCTTCCCCCCAAAGCCAGAACTTCCAAGTCGGTCGTTATCCCCCACAGATTCTTGCCCCATTTCTCTCGCAACTCGTTAGCCGCGGTTTTTGACAACTTTACCCCGAGCCGGGCGGCCTCTTTTCTGATAAAATCATCCAGCTCTTCTTCCTTTAAATCTTCGAACTTTTCATTCGGCTTGGCCTTAAGGAGAACGGATTTGTAGGATGGCGGGGGGGCGATCGATTCGTTTAAGACTACTATCGTGTCCGCGTCTTCCGCTATTTCTTCCTTCAAAAAATTTTTCAGCTCCTTGTCGTCGGCGGCGAATGCTCCGCTGGCGACCGCCAATTTTTTTGGCGAAAAAAGCGCCTGGCTGCGGCAAAAGTCCATGAGCGCCGCCGCCGTCCCGGGCTGGGCTAAGTCAAAACTTTCCACTCCCGAGGATCCGTATTTCTTCCTGAATTCGGCCACTATTCCCCTCAGCCTCCTTTGCCGCAAATAAACGTTGGGACCGTAAAGCGAAATTATCATTTGGCCCTTTTTAATGAAGCCTTGATAAACTCGACGAACAACGGGTGCGGGCTGAACGGATTAGACTTCAACTCGGGATGAAATTGCGTTCCCAGAAAAAACGGGTGGACACTCCTCGGCAGCTCCATTATTTCCATTAGCCTTCCGTCCGGAGACCGGCCGGAAAAGACGACTCCCGCCTTCTCGAGGCCGGCGACGTACTCCGGATTGACTTCGTAGCGATGCCTATGGCGTTCGTTTATTTCCCGGCGATTGTAAGCTTGGGCCGCGACCGTTCCTTGTTGGAGCATTGCCGGGTAGGCTCCCAACCTCATTGTGCCGCCCATATTTTTTTCCGCCAGCCTGGCTTTTTGGTCGGGCAAGATATCTATGACCGGATATGTGGTCTTTTGGTCGGCCTCGGTCGTATTGGCGTCCTTCAGGCCCAGCAGGTCGCGACTGATTTCCGCCACCGCCAGCTGCATGCCGTAGCACAACCCAAAAAACGGTATCTTTTTTTCGCGGCAATAACGGATCGCCCTAATTTTTCCCTCGACCCCCCGGGAGCCGAATCCTCCAGGGACTATTACTCCGTCGTACTTTCCGAGATTGCCGAAATTTTCCGCGTCCAGCCATTCGATGACCGGTTTGGCTCCGAGAGAATAAGAGGCGTGCTTTACGGCTTCTATTACCGAAATGTAAGAGTCGGCCAAAACAAAATCCCCGCTGCCGAAATACTTGCCGACTATTCCTATCTTCACCCGCTTCTTGGCGGAGCGCACTTTAGCGCTCAGTTTTTTGAATTTCTGCAAATCGCTTTCCCGCGGGCGCAATCCCAATTTGGCCAAAATCCGGCCGCTGATGTTATCTTTTTCAAAATTTATCGGGACATCGTAAATACTCTCAACGTCAGGCGCGGAAATCACGTCGTCTTTTTGAATGTTGCAGTTAAAGGAAATCTTTTCTCTTCTTTTTTGATCCACCGCGACGCTGGCTCGGGCAATGATAATGTCCGGTTGCACGCCCGCCGAATTTAAAGTCCGCACGGCATACTGCGTCGGCTTGGTTTTCAATTCGCTGTCTTTACTTAAAAACGGGAGATAGCTGATGAGCACCAAGACCGCATCTTTGGGCTGGCTTAATTTCAACATTCGCACTGCTTCCAAAAACAAAATATTCTGATATTCCCCAACGGTGCCGCCGATTTCCACGATGGCTATCTCGGCGCCGGAGATTTTAGCCGCGTTGTTTATCCGGTCGATGACTTCAAGAGGAATATGCGGAACGACTTCCACGCACTTTCCCCCGTAGTATAACTGCCTTTCTTTGTTGATTACCGACTGATAAACGCTGCCCGTGGTCATATAATTGGCCCCGCTTAAATTCTTGCCGAGAAAACGCTCATAGTTCCCCAAGTCTTGGTCGCACTCGGTGCCGTCGTCCAAAACGAACACTTCCCCGTGTTCGGTCGGATTCATCGTCCCGGCATCGACGTTTACATAAGGATCTATTTTTAACGCCGTCACTTTAAACCCGCGGGATTGCAAAATCGCGCCAATAGACGCCGACGCCACGCCCTTTCCCACGCCAGACATCACGCCGCCCACTACAAAGACGTACTTCATATTACTAGTTTATACAGAAACCCGTTTTGAATTCAAAAACGGTCAAAATCTCCCTGAAAACGCGGCTTTTTGAGACTGACAACCAGATCTCACTTCTGACAATTCGGGCAAAACGAAGCGGTTCGCCCGCCGATTTTCGTTTTAGCTATGGGCGTCCCGCAACGCTTGCAGGGATAAGCGAATAAGCCATAGACCACCCTCTTGTCGCCATAATGTCCTTTTCTGCCCCTCGCATCCCGAAAATCGGAAAAAGATGTTCCCCGCAAGCGGACCGCTCTCAGCAAAAGCAAGCGCATCGCGGAGTAAATCCGTTTTATTTCTCCGGAGGACAGTCCTTCGGCCGAGCGGCGCGGGTCGATTTCGGCCGTCCACAAAATCTCGTCCGAATAAATATTTCCTATCCCTGAAAGGAGTTTTTGATCCATCAGAACGGACTTAATCGGTTTTTTCCTTTGACCGATTGCTTTTACGAACTTATTAAGCGTCAGCTTTGGAGAAAGGGCATCGGGGCCGAGTTTTTCCAGTCCGCCTGTCTCTGTTTCTCCGGCAGCCGCCAAATTTATTTTTGCAAACTTGCGGACGTCGGACAGAGCCAGCATCTCTCCGCCGCTTAAAACAAAAACTAAGTGGATGTAAGAGTTTGTCTTTTCGTTCAAAAACACGTCAGCGGAAAGCGGTTTGATTTTTTCTTTCCGGCTGCGGGGAATGCGCCAGCGGCCGATCAAAAAGTGGCCGGTCATTCGCGGATGCACCGCAAGAACCGAATCCTGACCGGTTTTTTCCAGGTAAATCAAAACGTTCTTTCCGCGCCGGTCAACGGCTTTAATCGTCGCTCCGCAAAGACCGGTTAATCGCGGCAATTTGCCCGGCGGCAGATCAGACCAGACTGACTTTATTTTTTTGCCGATTACCGAACGGCGGAGATCGTCGACCATGGTCGAAACTTCTGGAAGCTCTGGCATTGTTACAGCAAGCTAATCGTCTCCTTGGGAGGTATCAAATTGAAATCCAACGGAAGGGTGAAGTGAAAATTTGTGCCGCGCCCCAGCACCGAATCCGCCCAAATTTTTCCGCCGTGCCTCTCGATGATTCCTTTGGTCATGTAAAGTCCCAACCCCGTTCCTTCCGTTTGCTTGCCAATGGCGTTTTCGGCGCGGAAAAACTTGACGAATAATTTTTTCAGCGCCTCCGGAGGAATGCCGATGCCAGTGTCGCTCACCGTCACCAAAACGTATGGCCCGTCTTTTTGCCGCTCAACTTTGACGGTAACGCTGCCGTTCGGGTTGTTGTACTTAATGGCGTTGTCCAGCAGATTGGCGAACGCCAAGCCAAGCCGGTTAACGTCGATGCGCACCGGAACGGATTCCGCTCCGCCCTTGTCGAAATATAAGCTCACTCCGTAAGACGCGGCGGTAGGCAAAAAGCCGTTCAACTGGGAATTGATGAAATTTATAAGATTGACGTCTTCGAAGGCATAGCCCAGCGCGCCGCTTTCCATCTTGGACACATTCAAGAGGTCATCGACGGTTTTCAAGAGCTTGGCCGCGGCTTGCTTCGCGGTTTCGGCCAGGTCTTTGGTATTTTTCCCGGCTTCCGGATCGGAAGAAATGCTTTCCAGCGACCAATTGATGCCAGTCAAAGGAGTGCGCAGTTGGTGCGCGGTAATCGTGACGAATTCCGATTCGCTTTTGGCCAGCTGAATTTCGGCGGTGCGATCGTGAACTATTTTTACAAAACCGACGATTTTCCTCGCGGAATCGAAGAGTCTGTCGGTGGTCACCCGCAAGTCCACCGCCGGGTCGGCAAAGGAAACGTCGGCCACCTGCGGATAAACGCCGGTTTCCGACCTCCAGACGACGATCGGGGCCAAGGAAGGAAACAAGGTCTGGGCCAGAAGTTTCCATTTTGGCTCTACCGCCAATTCGGGGCCAAAGGTTTTGCCGATCACGTCTTTCCGCTCCACACGGAATATTTTTTCCGCAGCCAAGTTGAAAATGATTATCTTGAAATTCTCGTCGTAAAAAATAATGCCGTCGCTCAAGTTAGAAATAATGCTTTCCATTCTTTTAGCGGCGGATTCCACTTCCAAGTTTAGTTTGGTCGAACGAAGACTGTTGCCGAAAATTACCAACCACATTAAAAGCGCCGCCAAAAAGAGCGCCCAATTAGCAGTCTTCAAAAGCAAAAGGGCCAGCGACACGGCCAAAAGCGCGAAAGTGATCCAAGCGATGCGCATTCCCGGCAGCCCGAGGTAAAACGAAAGTTCCTTTATTTTCTTCATCAACCTTTGTCAGTTTACTACAACCGACTCCAGGCGAGAAGTTAAAGTGGAAAATCCCAGTTTCCCAAAATAAGCCGACAGCTTTTCTTTATCCAGCCCCAAGCGCAAGGAATTCAAATCGACGTCGAGGGAGATGTTTTTTTCTAAAAGGGCGACACGTTTGGAAAGCAGAGCCTTCTCCTCGTTCCCCTTCAACTTTTCCGCAATCTTTGCTTCGCTCAATCCGATCTCATTAAATTCCTTAATCAGGTTTTCCACCGAGCCATACTTGGCAATGAGTTGGGCGGCGGTCTTGGGTCCTATTCCCTGGACCCCAGGGATGTTGTCCGAAACATCGCCGACCAGCCCTTTATAGTCGGCCACCTTTTCCGGCGGAACACCGAATTTTTCCTTGACTCCTGCGCTGTCGTAAACCACCGAATTGCTGATTCCTTTGAGCGGAGTTTCGACCAAAATTTTTCCGTCCTCAACCATTTGAAAAAGGTCCTGATCCCCGGAAAATATTATTATTTCCAAGCCGTCTTCATTTTTAAACTTTTCCGCGAGCGAAGCTACCAAATCGTCGGCCTCATATCCCGGCATTTCGAAAGTCGATATGCCGAAACTCTCAAATAGCGTCCTGGCCTCGACTAATTGACTGACTAAGGATTCTTCGGCCGGCGGCCTAGTTGCTTTGTATTCGGCGTATTCTTTTTCCCTC
Organism: Patescibacteria group bacterium; assembly: GCA_023474185.1. Classification (GTDB taxonomy): domain Bacteria; phylum Patescibacteriota; class Minisyncoccia; order UBA6257; family Colwellbacteraceae; genus JACWAO01. The sequence goes on from JAMCXR010000002.1 coordinate 10,920, forward strand.
CTGGTCGGTTCCGGACGATCGAACGCGGCGGCCAGGTATTCCGGATGCCGCTCCTTGATTATCTTTAAAAGCATGCTGGCCAGGCCGTAAAGAGCCCCTGTCGGCCGTCCGCTTTTATCGGTCAAAGGAGGAAGTGCGTGGTAAGCGCGGTGAATCAGGGAGTTGGCGTCTATTAACAGCAAGGTTTTCTTCATTTGATTTTTATTATCCTTTCGTTTTCCTTTTTGCCGTGGGCAAAGGACAAGCTGACTCTCTCTTTCGGAAGCAGCCGCACGATCCTGTCCGCCCATTCCACCGCCACTAAGTTGCTTTTATCGGCAAGCACTTCTTTGATCCCCAAATCAAGCAGCTCCCTTCCCGAACGCAACCGGTAGGCGTCGATGTGATAAAAGCGCTTGAAGGGGATTTTTTTCTTCCTTATTTTGAAACTGCGCATGATAAGGAAGGTGGGACTCAAAACCCTTTCCTTGATTCCCAGCGCCGCCGCCAGCCCCTTGATGAAAACTGTTTTTCCGGACCCGAGGTTTCCGTCCAGGCTCACAACCGCGGCCTCATTCCGTTTTTTTACCAGTAGTATTCTCCGCAGAACTTTCCCAGCCGCCCGACGAGTCTCTGTTGGGCTAAAGGATTCGATAGTCATTTTGCAAGTCTTGCGAGCGCAAATGGCTGATTGCCGCTTCTTCTAAAACCCGGCCAGCGGGAGTTCTTTTTAAGAAACCCAATTTCATCAAATAAGGTTCGTATACTTCTTCTATCGTTGCTTGCTCCTCTCCGCTCGCGGCGGATAAAGTACGTACCCCGACCGGCCCCCTTTTAAACTTGGTCGCTATGAGCTCCAAAATTCTGCGCTCCACCGGTTCCAGCCCCAATTCGTCTATTTCCAATAACCGCAAAACTTTTCTAGCCGTTTCTCCGTCAATGGCGGGGATTTTTTTGACCGCCAAGTAGTCCCTCGCTCTTTTAAGGAGGCGGTTGGCGGTCCGCGGAGTGAACCGCGAAGCCCCGGCCAACACTTTTATACCGTCCGCATCGGCTTTCACCCCCAACAGCTTGGCTGATCGTTTCAAAATTTCCATTATTTCGCCCTCGCCGTAAAAGTCCAGGTGAAAAATCGCTCCGAACCGCGAACGTAAAGGAGAGGAAAGCATATCGAAACGGGTGGTAGCGGCAATCAGCGTAAAAGGCGGCAAGTCGATGGAAACCGCGTGCGCTCCAGTTCCCTTGCCGATGACAATATGAATCTTGCGGCTTTCCATTGCCGGATACAACACCTCCTCGGCGGCCGGATTGAGCCGATGCGCCTCGTCGACGAAAAGTATCTCGTTTTCCTCCAAACTGCTTAAAAGCGACGCCAAGTCGCCCGTCTTCTCGATGGCGGATCCGGTAATGACCCGCAAGGGCGCATTTGTTTCTCTGGCAATCAGAGCAGCTAACGTCGTCTTGCCTAATCCCGCCTGGCCGTAAAACAGCAAGTGATCGACCGCCTCCCTTCTTAGTTTGGCCGCATCAAGCATCAGCCGGAGGTTTTCTTTGATTTTTTCCTGCCCGACATATTCTTCCCAGCGCGCCGGCCGCAACAGCGAGTCGATAGGTTGCTCGTCTAAATCAATCTTAGCCACGCTTCTAGCTTAAAACTTATCCGGCAAGACATCCAGTCTGCCGGAGCGCGCCTTTTGCGGTTTTCCCGATCTGCCCGAGAGGCGTGGTTCCTTCCCCTTGACAGATAATTAAATATATGCTACCTTGGAGTCGAAAAGCATAAGTCTGCGGGTTATGGAACCGCTCTTAGCTCAGGATGGTCTGGCTTCGGCTGTGCCTCTCCTCAGAGCGATTCCTAACTTCTTCTCCGGAAGATCTAAACTCAATAACCCGCAGGCTTATGCTTTTTTTGATTCACTTCTTAATTTTTCCAAACCAGCGGTCCGGTAATGCGTTCGACTTCGTCGAGCGTCGTTTCGCCACGAAGCGCTTTTAGCACACCGTCCGCCTGCAAACCTACCATTCCCGCCGCCTTGGCGGTTTTTTCTATTTCCGCCTCGGTCGCTCCGTAGTTTATCAAACTCTCGAACTCGTCGCCAACCTCGAAAAACTCGAAAACGCCGACGCGTCCCTTGTATCCTTCTTCGCATTCCTCACAGCCAACCGCCGAAAATGTTTTTATTTCTCCGGCTTCCGGTTTCTTGACCCGCGCCGGCAGGGATTGCAGAAAAGAGGAAATGTTGTTTTGCTCCTCGGCACTAAGGCTTTTTTCTGTCCGGCAATGCGGGCAAAGTCTGCGCACCAGCCTTTGAGCTATCACCAAATCCAGGGCCGGGCCGATAATCTTCGGATTGATGCCTAAGTCGATTAACCTGGGGATGGCGCCTGAAGCATTGTTGGTGTGCAGAGTGGAAAAAACCAAATGCCCGGTCAAGGAAGCGTGCAAGCTTGTTTCAGCCGTTTCCTTGTCTCTGATTTCCCCGACCATAATGACGTCCGGATCCTGCCTTAAGATGGCTTTTAGACCGTTATTGAAATCGTACTCTCCGTTTTTGCTGACCTGGGTTTGCTCGATTCCCGCCAGGCGGTACTCCACCGGATCCTCGATGGTTATGATTTTCAATCCCGGATTCTGAACCTCCTTCAGAAAAGCGTAAAGCGTTGTCGTTTTACCGCTGCCTGTCGGCCCCGTCACCAAAATCATTCCGTTGGGCCTCTTCAGTTCCTGATCCGCTATTTTTTTGTCATCCTCGCGCAACCCTAAATCAACCAACTGCAGGCTGATAGTCTTCGGATTCAACAGGCGGATTACCACCATTTCCCCGAATTCGGCGGGAATAGTTGAAACACGCGCATCCATGCTTACATCCTCGCGTGCCAAAGCGAACCGTCCGTCCTGGGGAGAGTCGGTGACGTTAATTTTCAGCCCGGAGATTAGTTTCAGCCGGTTCAAAACCAGGCCGTAAACGGCTGCCGGAATTTCAGAAACGTCATAAAGTATTCCGTCCAATCGGAATCGGAGCCTGGCTCCTTCCTTGCTGGTTTCGAAGTGGACGTCCGAGGCATCCAACTCCGCCGCCAAAGAAAAAATCAATTCGACGACGGAAGAAGTCGAGTAATCCGCCCTTTCCCAGTTCTTTGTTTCCGCGGCAATCTTTTCCTTGGATTGGGATATCGTTTTTACTCCTAATTTCTCGATTAAAAGATTATCCAACCCGCTTTCTCCTTCGCTTTTCATGGAAGTTGTTTCTTCGGCCATATGCTATATAATAAGCGCGAAAACGATATTTATCCACCGCCTTTGATCAGAAACGCGAACGCAAATTTCGCATTTTATGATTTAAGGATCAAAAACATGTCCGGACACAGCAAATGGTCACAAATCAAGCACAAAAAAGAGGCGACCGACAAAAAAAAGAGCGCCCTTTTTTCCAAATTAATCCACAACATCCGGGTTGCCGCCAAAAATGACCCCAACCCGGATTTCAATCCGCAGCTGCGCTCCGCCGTCCTCAAGGCAAAAAACGAAGGCGTGGGCCAGGAGACAATCGAGCGTGCGATAAAAAACGCCTCCGAGGCCGACGAACTCCAAGATATCCTCATCGAGGCCTATGGGCCGGAGGGAGCGGGAATCCTAATTGAAGGACTCACCGATAACATCAACCGGACCATCAATGAATTAAAATCCTTGTTTAAAAACTATGATGTCAAACTTGCTCCGCAAGGCAGCCTGCTTTGGTCTTTTGAAAAAACCGAGGACGGTTATCGGACCAAGTTTCCTATTGCCGTTTCCGAATCAGCCGCGGAAAAAATTAAAAAATTGGCCGAAGAATTGAGTGAACGCGACGACATAAACGGGATTTATACCAATATTTAAAATAATGGTCATCATCGGACTCGATCCCGGGACCAGCCGCATCGGCTACGGGGTCATTGAAAAATCTGGTCACAACCTTAAATACCTGGAATGCGGTGTATTTGAAATAGAGGGCGCGGCCAAAGGCGAGAAGCTCCAGGAGCTGGAGTTTTCCCTCAATAAAATAATCGGAAAATACCGTCCCGGTTTAGCCACCGTCGAATCTTTGTTTTTCGTGAAAAACAAAAAGACTGCGATAGCCGTGGCTGAAGCGCGCGGGGTAATTCTTCTTTCTCTGTCCAAGAAAAAAATAAGAACCACCGAAGTCACGCCGAAAGAAGCCAAACTGGCCGTTTCCGGTTGGGGAGGAAGCGACAAGAAGGCCATCAAGAAAGCGGTTTGTTTGGTTTTGAGGATAAAAGATATTAAAGTCTTGGACGATGCCACCGACGCCTTGGCCATCGCCATCGCCGGTTCACTCAAAGAAAACAATCTGGTTTCTCGAAACCGCCCTCTCTAACGCTTATTGATTGGAATAAATTATCGCCTGTTGACTGACAAAGTTTCCGCCCTCGTCGGTCGCCCTGACCACCAGGGTGTTTTGAGGATCCAGGGTAATGCCGTTCAGTTGGGAAGAATAGTCGTAATTTTGGCCGAAATTCCCGTACTTGCTGTCGACCAAAACGTTATTCAAGTAGACCTCGACTTTGGTTATCGGCAGCGCTGAAACGATCCGCGTATCCACTGCCAAAGGGACGGCAACGAAAGATCCGTTTTGCGGTGCGGAAATGCTGATTTGGATGTTGCTTGCGGTGCTGGTGCCGGCCGGAGGCGGAGCAACATTCGAATTGTCGAGCGCACTCGGCGGAACAACCTTGAATTTGCTCAAATCAACTCCGTGCGTCGCCACCCAATCAGTAACTCCTGTTTCCCAGTTGGTAAACTCCGGGTCGTTCGTTCGACCCAGATAATAAAGGATGTTGTGAAACTGTCCGCTCACCATTTCGCCGTTCAAAACCGGATTACTGCTGCTCACCGGCGTCGGAGCCGAGAAGGCCTCCATTGGAAAATAGGGCAATGCTTTTGCCATAAAATCGTGCCACATCGGTACGGCCGCCAAAATACTGCTCCCTTGGGCCTGCATCGGTTGGTGGTTGTTGTTTCCGGCCCACACTCCGGCAACCAGGTTAGGCGCGTAACCGAAAGCCCAAGCGTCGGAATAATCGTTGGTTGTACCTGTTTTTAAGGCGACATCGTATCCGGGGACCGTCGTTTCATTGATACTAGCGGCGAACAACGGTTCTCTGAGTTGAACGTTGCTCAAAATTGAATTAATCAGTTTCGGATAGTTGGGGTCGACGATTTGGGTGCCGTTGTCGTTGTATTGTTCCAACACGTTCCCCTGGGAATCCGTCACCTGCAGAATGGCCGTCGGGCTGTGATAAACTCCGTCGTCGGCCAGCGCCGCATAAGCATTAACCATGTCCAGAAGACGAACCTCTCCTCCTCCCAGAACCAAGGACAATCCCAGGTCCGGCTGATTGTCCATGGTACGGATTCCAAAAGAATCCAGAGTTTTAATGGCGTTTTGAATTCCCAAGAGATACAAGGATTTCACGGCCGGGACGTTGACTGAATTAGCTAAAGCGTAAGCCAGCGTCATCGGCCCGGAAAAGTAGCCTTCGAAATCGACAGGGTGATAACACTGCAAATTAGTTATGTTGAAATTAACCGCCGGCGGACAAGACGGATTGCCAGTGGTAAACTCGGTCGGCACGTCCCAAAAAATAGTGTTGGGAGTGAATCCTTGTTCCAAAAGGTCCATATAGATGAACGGTTTCAGGGAGGAGCCCGGCTGTCTCAGTCCCTGGGTAGCCACATTGAATTGTCCCTCGAAAGTGCAAGTTTTCCCGGAAACGCATCCGGCCGGAGTGGAGGTCGCGTAATAATTTTTCGACCCGACCATGGCCAGGATTTGACCGGTCTTCGGATCCTCGGCAACCAAGGCGCCGTTGTTTCCGTTGTACAACGTCGCGTTCCGAGCCACTCCGTTTTTCACGGCCGTTTCCGCGGCCTGCTGCAAATTCCAATCCAGGGTCGTGATTACTTTCAGTCCACCAACCTCTAAAGCGTTAGCGCCATACTGTCTAGTCAAATAGTCTTCGACATAATTTACAAAATTCGGCGCCTTGCCCGATCTTTGCGGCGGCAGGAACGAAGGCAGGTTGGTTCCGGCGGCATTAAACTGCGCTTGGGTTATGTATCCGAGGGTCAGCATTTTTTGCAGAACAATGTTCTTTCTGGCCTGCAGTTCGCTCAAATTCGGCCCCCAAGGCGAATAATAACTTGGAGCCTGCGGCATAGCCGCCAAGGTCGCCGTTTCGTTAAGGGTCAAATCTTGAGCGTTCACCCCGAAATAATCCTGGGCGGCCATTTCCACTCCGTAAATATTCGGTCCATAAGGAACATAGTTCAAGTACATGGTCAGTATTTGGTCTTTGGAATATCTCCTTGCCAAACGCAACGCTAGAATAAGCTCCTTCAATTTGCGCAGAATATCTTTTTTCCTAGTCAAAAAGATATTCCTGGCCAACTGCTGGGTGATAGTGGAACCGCCTTCCACCGCTTGCCCGCGAATGACGTCCGTAATTAAGGCTCGAATCGTGCCCTCCAAATCAAAGGCCGGATTGGTATAAAAGCTTTGGTCTTCGATGGCCACGGTCGCATCTTTCATTTCCTGCGGCATGTCGCTGCTGCCGATGATCGTGCGGTTGTTGTTGACATTAATGTCCGCCAAAAGAACCGTCCCGGTGCGATCATATATCTTAGTCGACTCGCCGATGACGCTGGTCGAGATGGCATTAACGTCCGGCAACCCTTGGGCCAAATACAGGAAAAAACCATAGCTGGCGACCACCAGACCGACGGCTATAAAAATTCCTATTTTCAAGTAATTTTTTTTCATCTGGTATAAACAGGAACCTATTTTATTATACTCTAACGTTAATAACCGAATTTCCGACTTAAAACAAGGCGTTCCATTTTTTTAAGGGAACGCCTTGTTTTTTTTAAAAAACGATTGCGAGAGGTTAAAATTCCCCGTCTTCGTCCTCCTCGTCTTCGTCAGACTCATCCAGCCAATCGTCGCCCTCTTCTTTTTCTTCCCCTCCTTCTTCGGTTAAGCTTTCTTCTTCTCCTTTATCCTCGTCTTCTTCAGATTCATCATCGCCAATATTTTTAATTCTGATGAAATCGATTTCTTCTTCGTCGTCGCTTTCGCTTTCCGCGCTAAGTTCTTCCCCTCCTTCGTCTAAAAAATCACTGTCATCATCCAAAAGAGAATGAACTTCTAAGACGGCTGACTTTTTCGCTTCTATTATCATTGGTTGGTTAGTTTCTAAACGACCTTTAAAACTTTAAATATTTATTTAACAAGGCAAGTATAAGCAACGTTAAAATTCTGTCAATGTTTGGAAATAGCGCCTTTTCCGCTATTCTCCGCCCTTTAAAGGCGCCAAAATATAGGAATACTGTTTATCTTCCGGAGAACCGATAATGGCCGGTTTTCCTTGACCGCTGAGTTTAATGATTACCCGTTCTCCGCTCGCCGCCCGAACCCCGTCGAGCAGAAATCTCCAATTAAATCCTATTCTGAACTCACCTGCTATTTCTGCCGGAATGGAATAATTGTTTTCGCCCAAATTACTGCTTCCCGAATATATTTCTACATACTTGGCGTCTTTGTTTTTCATTCGAATATCGTTCCCTTTGGCTGCAAAAACACTGGCTAATTTCAAGGCATTGATTAATTCTCCCTTGTTCATCACTGCTTGCGATTCTATGTTTTTTGGGATTATTGCTTCATAGTCCGGGTATGTTCCTTCTATTAAACGAGAAATAATCTCTACGTCCCCGGTTTCGACTAATATTTGGCTGTCATCCAAATATATTTTAGTGCTTTGATCGTCTTTAATTATTCTTGTAATTTCTTCCGCGGTTTTTAAGGGAATTATTGCCTTCACCCCTTGATTAAAATTGTTTTGAAACTGGGGTTTCTTAATTATAGCCTCGGCTAATCTGAAACTGTTAGTGGCCACCAGTTTGATCTGATCGATTTCCGCTACCAGCAAGACGCCGCTTATTTCCGGACGTATTTCCGACATTTCCGCCGCAATCACCACTTTCTTCAGATTTTCGTTCAAGACCGTGGAATTTATTTCCAAAAAATTGTTTTCTTTTCGGATTTTCGGGAAAATAGGAAATTCTTCTTCTCCCAGTCCTTGAATATTGGCTTCATAATTATCCGTTTTAACTTCCAAATTGTTCTTTACTGATTCCAAGCTTATTCTTTCGGTCGACAGGTTATTAATCATACCGGAAAAAATGCCGTAAGGAACCGAAAGTCCGCCGTCTTCGGTCACTTTTCCGGGAACCTTGGCGGTAATGGCGGTTTCCAGATTTGTGGCCAGCAATTTTATTTCGCCATCGGAAGCTTTAATTAAAACATTGCTCAAGACCGGCAAATTAGGGTTGGAACTTATTACTCTGCTTAAATAATCCAGTCCCGATTTTAAATTATTTTTTAATGCTATCAGTTTCATTACAGTAATAAATATATAATTAAGTTGTAGTTATTGGTGTTGTGTAATCAGTGAATAATTTTTTATTTGATTATTTTTCTCAGAAAATTACTGGATAATTTGATTTTCATGTTTATTAACAAGGTGTTGATAAGCTTAAAATTAATTTTTATTTATGTTGGAACTCCTGTTTTTATTCACAGCTTGTTAGATGATTATTCCGCTTTATTGACCAGTTCTTTAATCATCATTACTTTTTGGTGCAAATTTGGATTCTTGGTTAAATCATTATTTATCTTCTTATAGGCGTAAATAGCGGTGCTATGATCTCTTTTTCCAACCTTGCTGGCAATGTACGGGAAAGACATATCTAGCATATCTCGCAGGAGAAAAATGGCTATTTGTCTAGGTTCGACCAATTCTTTGCTTCTCGACCTACCGGTTAAGTCGTTCGGCAAAATTTCAAAGAAATCGGCCACAGATTTTATTACTTGATTCGGAGAAATATTTATCGCTCCCCGATCCGTCATTTCAGCCACTATTTTTCCCAACTCCTCGGTTGACAGCACTTTTTCTTTGGTTGACTGGTAGAAGATAATTTTGTTCAAGATACCCTCTATTTCCCTGATGTTTCTTTGAGCTCTTTTGGCTATGAGTTCTATTATTTTTTGTTCCAGTTCCAACTCTTTCTCTTGAATTTTGGTTTTAATGATGGCGACCCGGGCTTCATACTCTGGATAGGTAATATCAGCGATCATTCCTCCCTCGAATCTGGATCGAAGTCTTTCTTCCAACACCGGCAGAGACTTTGGCGGACGATCAGAAGAAATTATTATTTGTTTGTTGTTTTCGTAAAGCGAATTGAAGGTGTAGAAAAATTCTTCTTCGGTTTTTTCTTTGCCGCCGATGAATTGAATATCGTCTATCAGCAAGACGTCGACGCTTCTGTAAACAGACTTTACGTCTTCGATTCTTCTGTTTCGGATAGCCCAGATGACTTCGTTGGTGAATTTTTCCGAGGTAACATACTTAATTTTCACCTTGTTTTTGTACAGGGATTTTATTTCGTTACCGATGCCTTGAATCAGGTGAGTTTTTCCCAAGCCGACGCCGCCATAAATAAAAAGCGGATTGTATTTAGTGCCGATATTTTTAATTACGGCCTCGGCTGCGGAAAAAGCCAGTTCATTGAAAGAACCGACCACAAACGAATCCAGAGTGTACTTCGGATTGAGATTGGTTTCGGGATCGATTTTTGTCTCCTGCAGAAGCAGCTGTTTTTCCAGAACCTTGGTTTCCTGTTCTTTCGGGAAAGATACTGGTTTGGGTGCGGACTCTACGACGTAATCAACTCTTTTAATGGAATAATTAATCCCCTTCAGGGTGGAAATTATTAATTTGTTGTACTTGTTTTCCACCCACTCTTTGGTGAAATAGTTCGGAAGAGATACTACGGCAATGTCGTCTTTGATGTCAGTTAAGCGGCTGCTTTTCAGCCAAGTAAGAAAGTTGGGACGGGATATCTGAATTTCCAACTCAGACAAAACAGATTTCCACAATTCCTCTCTTTCCATAGTTTATATCTTAGCCTCGGGTTGTTGTAAGTCAAATAAACAAAAAAGACGAATCTTTTCACAACCTGTTGATTTCCTGTGGAAAACCCCAACAGACTGGAAAACTACAGGCAAAAATGATATAGTTCACCCGTTAAAACAAAAGTCGCAGAGACAATTTTGGAAAATGAGCAGAACTTATCAGCCAAAAAAGAAAAAAAGAGCCAGAACCCACGGTTTTCTGAAGAGGAAAAGGACACCCGGCGGTCGGCGCGTAGTCAGCCGGAGAAGGAGTGCCGGAAGAAAAAAGTTAACGGTCTAAGCCTTCTAAATGATTAAAAAAAACCTCCGTTTGAACGTTGCTAGGTTTCCTAAGAAATCCCAAACGGCGGCTAACACGGAATACTTTATAATTAAGGTCAGCAAAAACAGCCTTAATTTTAATAGAATCGGGGCTTTAATAAGCGCCAAAGTATCCAAATCCTCCGTTGAGCGAAACAGGTTGAGGCGGTTAGCGCTGGACTACTTACAGCAGAACGTCGAAGTCGGCGACGAAAAAGGAGGAAAAGATGTCCTTATTGTTTTTAGGCCGAAGGCTTCTTCTTTATCTCGCTCATCCCTTTATTTAATTCTTAGCCAATATGTCAAACTTATTTAACAAAATACTTTTTATACCGCTTTTTAATTTTCTGATACTTCTATATAACTCGGTGGCCTGGCATGATCTGGGCCTAGCCGTGATTGTTTTGACTATTATTATTCGTGTGATACTTTTTCCTCTTTTTCACCGCTCTCTGAAGCACCAACGAAAGCTGCAAAAACTTACCCCGCACATCAAGCGAATTCAAGAAGAGCATAAGAACGACAAAGAAAAACAAGCCCAGGCCTTAATGGCGCTTTACAGAGAGCACGGCGTCAATCCTCTTTCCCAATTCTACCTCTTGCTGATTCAGTTTCCGATATTGGCGGCTTTGTACCGCGTCGCCCTGGCCGGGATCAGTTCCGCCAATCTTAGAAACTACCTTTATCCTTCTGTCGCCGTTCCAACCGATTTTACGCACAATTTTTTGGGCCTAGTCGATTTGAGCGGGCGAAGCGTGATCCTGGCGGTAATTGCCGGCGTAATCCAGTATTTCCAGGCGGCCACAGCCCTTCCCAAGCCCCCGGCGGGAGTGGAGTTGAGTCCGACCGACCGCGCGCTAAAAAACTCGCTTTTTTTCATGGTCGGGGTCACTTTTTTCTTCGCTTACGCCTTCCCGGCCGTAATCGCTCTTTATTTGGCCACGACCACCTTGTTTACTTTCTTGCAGCAGCTTATAGTTAACAAACAAACGGAGGAAGACATAGAAAAGGGAAAAGAATGGAGGAGGAAATCAGGAAAATAATAGAGCTTTTGTGCTTTAAAGACTTTAAGATAGACGCCGACGAAGAGCAGAGGTTTTTTTCGATTCACATCGCCGACGAAATTGTTTCCAAAGAAAAACTACCCAGAATCATTTCGGATTTAAATAAAATAGTCAGGTTGGTGGCTAAAAAGAAAGGGTTCGATCCAGTGATTGTCGACATCAACAATTACCGCCGGGAAAGGGAAAGACTTATAGTAGAGCTAGCTAAAGCTGCAGCCCGTCAGGCGGTGGCGACCAAGGGGTCGGTTTCTTTGCCGGCCATGAATGCCTATGAAAGGCGGCTGGTTCACTCCGAATTGAGCGTCAGGCCCGATGTTAAAACGGAAAGCGTTGGCGAAGGAAAGGAGCGGAAGGTAATTATTACCTTCATTTCTTAAAATTATTGCTGCCCGGTAGTACCGCCGCTCGTTCCGCCTCCGCCACCGGAAGTTGCCGGTGGAACGTTGGGCGCGGCGTTTGAAGGGATAGTCGTTCCCGCTGGGGGCGTCGCTACTCCTGGTGCTGCCGTCTCGTTGATCCTCAACACCTCGGGATTGATGGTGTTGAGCATAATGTAGGCCAGAATCAAAATGACTATCCCGGAGATAGCCGCCACAATCCACTTTTTTCCCTCCTCGGTCAAAGACTTATTTCCGCCG
>JAMCXR010000002.1:23764-27584 GCA_023474185.1 Patescibacteria group bacterium
GCGGAGCGTTGTTGATCCTCAACACCTCGGGATTGATGGTGTTGAGCATAATGTAGGCCAGAATCAAAATGACTATCCCGGAGATAGCCGCCACAATCCACTTTTTTCCCTCCTCGGTCAAAGACTTATTTCCGCCGGAAGCCGTGTAAAGAACTCCGCCGTAAATGATTATTGCTACCGCCAAACCCGTCATTATTCCCATCGCCCAGGTCAGAACGTTGCCGAAATCGGTGATGCCGAAAACCGCGCTGATGGCCGTGATAATGGGGTTGGTCATAAGGAGTTAGGCGGACGGCTGCTGCGGTTCCGGCTCGGAATCGTTTTCTTCCTCCGCTTGCTGGGGTTTGGTGGTGATTAAAGCGTCTTCGCTCAAACTGGCCACGACCTGAATGGCAGCTCTTTTTAAGCCGGCGACGAAAAGTCCGGTTCCGATATCCGCTTCAAGCAAATAATTCTTCTCCACGTCGGTAAGATTGAACGCTTTTCCGGTCACGTCAATAGTGGCTGGGGCTTGTTTTAGGAGCAGCTGTAGAGAGGAGTTGGTGATAATCGGCCTGCCATAAGGCGAGTTTAAAAAATCCTCCACATCCTGTGTTATAGTCGTCAACCCCAAAAAATATTTTCTGGCCCGCTTGGCCAAGCCGAATAAGAAGGAGGCGCTGTCCGGATATTTCATCAGCCACCAAGCCTCGTCAATGATCATGATGCGCTTGCGCAAGTCGGCGCGGATCGCGTTCCAAATGAAATTCAAAATGACGTACATAGCTATCGGACGCAGCTCGTCCTCCAGGTCTCTTACCGAGAAAACTATCAGCCGGTTTTGCAAATTGATGTTGGTCGGGACGTTGGTAAAACCAGAATAGCTTCCCTTAACGAAACGCAGCAGCCGGGTTGCCATTTCTTCTCCTCCCTCTAGGCCGCGCAGGACGCCGACAAGATCTTCCAATATCGGCGGGGTGGTCTTGGAAAAATCGCGGCCGGGAGTGATGTCCCGTACAGCGTAAGTTTCGATAATGGCCTGGTCAAGAAGCGCTTCCTCTTCGTCCGTCACCTTGCCCAGCATTAGTTTCAGCAAGCCGGTCAAGTTGACGATGTGAGAGCGCAGCACTTCTCCCGCCTCTTCGTCCTCCGGCACGATTGGTATGTCGAAAGGATTGATATGGCTTTCGGAATTCAACGATATTTTAATATACGTTCCGCCAAGTGCCTGACAAAGCGCTTCATATTCGTTTTCCGGATCGATGATTATGTAGTCAGTGCCCAGCATCAGAGAGCGGATTACTTCCAGTTTGGTGGCATAGCTTTTTCCGGATCCGGACTTGGCGAAGATTACCATGTTGGCATTTTCCAGAGAAAAACGGTCGAAAATTATCAAGGTGCTGTTGCTGCGGTTTATGCCGTAAAGAATGCCGTTATCGGAAGTAAGGTCGAGGGAAACGAAGGGGAAGAAAGATGAAATCGGGCCGGTGTTCAGGGATTTATTGACGTTTAAGGCGTCGACCCCTAAGGGCATCGTGCTTCGCCACCCCTTAACTTGCTCGAAATCCGCGCTTTTCGCGTCCACCAGCCGGCTCTGAAGCAAGGTGGAAATTTGAGATTCCAACTTGTTGAGCGCGCTCAAGGAATCGGCGTAGATGGTGATATAAACGCCAACTAGGAACAATTTTTCGGTAGCCTGCTGCAAGGCGTCGCGCAGCGACTCAACGTCCTGGTAAGCAGTCTCCAAAACCGGGTCGCGGACCAATCCTTTTTCCTGGTTGGAAAGTATTTGCGCCTCGAACTGAGCCGACTTCCGCCGCAAATTTTTCAAAGCGATAGCCGTATCTTCTGGGTGAATAAAAAAAGAAACGTCGATGAGATCGGGAAAGTTGATGATGTCGGAAAGCCAGCCACTTGAAAGAAACCGTGGGTAATCCAAGATGAAAAGGGTCTTGGCGAATTTGTCCCCTATTTTTACGCTTAAAGGGGCCACTTCTATTTTTTCTGGGGCGATCGCGTCCGCTTCGGTTTTCGGGTTCTTGACCGTTCGTTCGGCCACCTTTTTATCTCCTTTTTCTATGGTCGTGGGGTTGTAAAAATTATAAAAAAGCTCGCGCAGCTCATTATCCTCGAGGGCCACGGCCCGCAAACCGAACTCTCTTAACCCGCTCACAACATGGTCGACTCGAGCCTCCAGCTGTTCCAAATCCTTGTCCGATGGCTCGTAGTTCTGAGATTGATTTTCCGCGGCCGCTACTTTTACGCCCTTTTTTCCGGTTTTCGGCAGCTGAATCAAACTGGAGGATTCTTGCGGCACGACCACGAAAAAGTTTTTGACCATCACCGAATTGCTCTCAATCAAAGACTCCACGAAACTCGTGTATTCGCCGATTTGAGTTTTGATGAGATCGTCCGTTTCTTGTTCCTGCCTCGCGCGCAACTCCGCAAGATAATCGTCGACATTCAGTTTTCTGGTATGAACTATTATTTGCAGGGAAAAGTCTAGGGAATTTAGGAGGTTTTGATACCCCAAAGTGATGAGGTTTTGTTCTTCTTCAGACTTAAGGTTGAAATTCAGTCCGTCAACTAAAACCACCTTTCTTAGTCCGCCGTCTTTCAAAACAGCGACACCGTTTTTTATCTCTTTAACGTCGACGAATTGCTGAGTGGAAATAGTCTCTTTCTGTTTGGTTTGAGCCATATTATTTGTAGTCTACCCTCTTGGCTATCTGACTTTCGCCGGTTATTTTTCTGATAATTTCGTACTTTTCTTGAATTTCTTCCTGGCCTTTCAACTCGCCCGCCAGTGGCTTTTCCCGATGGGGAATGGCGCTTTTTGTGGTCTGAAGCTTGTTCCATAAATCCTTTAGTCCCACGGATACGGCTTTGCCGGCTACTTCCGCGACCGCTTTGGCCGGAGCATAAACCGGCGTCGGAGGAACGGCGGGGATTGCGGCCGGGACAGGTTTGGCCGGAGCCGCCGGAATCGCGGGGACAACGATGGCCGTAGGAACGGCAGGCGGAATCGGCGCCGCCACGGCGACTTCCATCTCCTCGGTGTAAGAATAAGAGTGCGGTTCCCAAAGATAAACAAATGCGTTCATTACAAAAATCAACATCGGCCGGCCGTTGACTTGGGCAAAGGCCATAGCCAGTGCTGCGCCGCCCAAAACGGTAGTAATGATTAGCCAAAGCCAGGTTTGTAAAACGAAAAATGAGATGAAAACCAGAAACCCGGCGGCGGCCAGATAAAAGAACTGTTTGAGAGTTAACGGTCCGATGATCTTGTCCTCGGTTTCGATGAATTGCGGGACTTGAAACTGCATTATATAAATATAATAGACGAAAATTCAGAAACTTGGAATTTAAATCTAAAACTATCGGTTCCGCGTTTCCGGTTTTACTCTACCGGCAAGTCTTTGAGGTTAATCGTGTTTTTGGTCGTTTCCGGTTTGCTCGTTTGGTCGGTTTTTCTTAAGTCAAGCGTGTTCTGCGGGTTTATATTCGTCGGTTCTTTGCTAACCTGGCTGCCTGGCTCGACCTCAGTCTTAAACTCCGAGTAGTTAACCACCCGCACTCCGGGTTCGGGAGTTTGTTTGGAATTTGTCTCCTGGAACTTTGGGGAAATGAGCGGCATTGACGGTTCCGCCGGAACGGGCTCGCTTGCGGCGGGTTTTTTTTCTTCGGCAGGCTGTTCGGGATGGGTTTCCGCTGCCTTGTGCAACAAGAATGGTTCTGGTTCCGTTTCGAAAGCCGGTTTTAGAGACGATTCGGGCCGGGCTTCTGCAGGAGCGGGCGTCTCTGCCGCGGTTCCGGACGGCACCGCAACCGGGGCCTCCGA
>JAMCXR010000006.1 GCA_023474185.1 Patescibacteria group bacterium
ATCCCTTGATTCTGCAAGGAGCTGGGCGGGATTCAATACTACGACGACTACGGCGGCGAGGATTCCTATGACGGCTATGCTTATGAGGAGTTCGATGAGGGTGAAGGAATCCTTGGAGGTTGTTGGGGAAGCCATGATATATGGATATTAGCAGAATACGTTGGGGGGAGGAATATATAAGGCTATTCCGACGAACGGTGGGATAGGTGGAGGTTCAGGGGGGACGCTTGGAATATCCGAGATTGATGAGGGGGTTAAAAAATCAAGACCAGTGCTTCAAGTTATCCACTTTGCGCGACTTGCTTTGCCTAAGTCGTATTGGTATCATAATAAGCAGTTCTTCGCGAGTAATTTTGTTTGGCGGAGATAAACAAAAAGAAAAGCCATTGTGAGGATGGCTTTTCTTTTTGTTTATGCACGGAAGTACACATCCAATCAGAGTCTTTCGTACAGGCGACCGACGTCCAGAACGTCCTTTTCCCTCCAGTTTTTTCCCATTAATTGAAATCCTATCGGCAGTTTTCCCTCACGGCCGCGAACCGGTATGGAAACAGCCGGTATCCCCGCCAAATTGGCCGGAATTGTGAAAATATCTGAAAGATACATAGCCAACGGGTTGGCGGTTTTTTCTCCAACCTTAAACGCCGGGGTTGGGGAAACCGGAGCGAAAATGACATCGACTTCCTGAAAAGTCTGTTCCAAATCGCGCTTGATCAGCTTGCGCACTTTTTGGGCCTTAAGGTAATAAGCGTCGTAATATCCGGCTGATAAAACAAAAGTTCCTAGCAAAATCCTTCTTTTGGCTTCTTCTCCGAATCCTTGGCTGCGATTTTGAAAATACAGGTCGGATAATTTATGTTTTTCTCCCTCCGACGGCGGCGAATAACGCAAGCCATCGTAACGAGCCAGATTAGTGCTTACTTCGGCCGGCATTATAATGTAGTAAACGGCCAGCGCATATTTGGTGTAAGGCAGCGAAATCTTTTTGAATTTTATTTTGAGCGATTTTAAGTCGTCCATCGCCCGTTCCATTTCTTTTCCGACTTCTTGGTCCAAACCGTCGCCGAAATACTCGTCCGGCACGCCAATGGTCAGCCCTCTAACTTTCTCCAAGACAGGATCGTCGGCCACGTCTGCATAATCGACGCCGACGCTGGTTGAATCCTTGGCGTCTTTGCTGGCTATCGCTTTGAATAAAATGGCGGCGTCCTCGGCCGTTTTGGCCAGAGGGCCGATTTGGTCAAGAGAAGAAGCCATAGCAGTCAAGCCGAAGCGCGAAACCGCTCCGTAAGTAGGTTTCAAGCCGACGATTCCGCAAAACGAGGCCGGCTCGCGAATGGAACCGCCGGTGTCGGAACCGAGAGCGGCAACGGCCATCTGGCCGGCAACGGCCGCAGCCGAACCGCCGGACGATCCGCCGGCCACCCGATTCAAATCGTGTGGATTGCGGGTGACGCCGTAAGCCGAGTTTTCGGTAGACGATCCCATTGCAAACTCATCCAAATTGGTCTTGCCGATCAAAACAGCGTTTTGGTCCCGCAGTCTGCTTACAACTTCCGCATCGTAGGACGCGCGGTAATTTTCCAAAATCTTAGAGGCGGAAGTGGCCGGCAAACCCTTAACAAGTATGTTGTCTTTAACGGCCAGCGGCACCCCGGCTAAATCGTCGAGGTTTTCCCCTCCGGCCAATTTGGCGTCAACCGCCGCGGCAGTCGCCAAAGCTCGATCCTTGTTCAAACTTAGGTAGGCGTTCAGTTCCCCGTTTTTGGCTTCAATAACGTCGAAAACGGCCGCAGTCAATTCAAAGGCCGAAAATTTTTTGTCCAGCAGACCTTCTTTTATTTTTTTGATGCTTAAATTTCTCAGGTCCACCATTTATTCAAAAACCGGAGGTATTTGCATCCAGTCGTTCTTCCCAGAAATAAAATTTTCGTTTCCCAATCCGCGATAAGGCCACTCCCCTCTATCCGCTCGGAAAACATTGGTCGCGCCGCCCCCACTCAACAAAGGCTCGGTGGAATCGGTATTCACCTCATTGAGCACAGAAAAGTGCTCGAGGATTTCCTCAAGGTCTTTCAGCAGCTTATCTTCTTCCCCTTTCAGGGAAACCCGCGACAAGGACGAAAGTTTAGCAATATCTTTCTTGGTAAGCCTCATTGTTTTTTATATTAGCACAATTAAGAAAAAAAGCGCGGCTTTCCCTTTTAGAGAAAGCCGCTTAGGTTGCCTGGTCGCCTTTGCCGGGTTGCTGATCCGTCACCCCACTAGAGCCTCACCTGCCCTTTCGGTCGCCACGGGACACGCGCGATAGGCGCGAGGTGCCGGAAGAGAACGCCGGCGGCTTATAGCCGATCGGAGGAATCAGCCGGAAGATAACGTTCTCCATGAGATCGCTGCGGAACGCATTCATGAAGTTCTCGTCGTCCAAAAGCCCGGCGAGCGCAATGTTCGCGGTGTTGATCACGGCCTCCATTTCCGAGTCCGACGGAGCAATGCCAACGTGCTTCTTTGTCCAGTATATAACGAGCGCCACGACGTGTTCAAAGAAGAGTCCGACATCAATGCCTTCGGGCGCGATTTGCCGTTGCACCAACTTGTGGGCCAACAGTGGCTTTAGACCTTCCCAGCGGGCGCGGAACTCCTCGGAATTCTGGATAGAAAGCAGTGTCCCGGTCAGCCGATGGTCAAGCCTTTCCATCCAGTACTGAAGCAGCTTTCCCTGGACGTCCTCTTCCATCCTTTCCACCTCTCTTTTTTTAGGGAGGGTCGGCGGTCCGTCCCTGGCAACCCCAACTAGATGTAGAGGATCCGGTGCGAGGGCCATTTTTTAGCACCTCCTTTTTTATCAGAACTACTTTAAGCCTAGTCGAAAGAATCGTCTTTTTCAAGAGATAAAAAATGGGACCCCGCAGGGTCCCAGGAAGGCCGATTGCTACCGTAACAGCTGAATTTTGACGGTTCTCACTCCCCAGTTTAAAGCATCCTGGACGTTCGGGAACCAAATATCGATGCGGTGCCCTTTAATCAGGCCCCCGGTGTCCTCCGCCCGGAAGACAACCCCCGGAAAGTCGGGAATCATCAAGCGGGCACCCAAAGGAATGACGCGGGGATCCACCGCCACTACTCCCCAACGCGGAGTAATGCCGGTATAAGTGACGGAGTTCGGCCCGGAAGAATATCCTGTAGCCATAACCGTAATGGTTGCGGACACGGGATATTCTAGGCGATGCGTTTGCCTCTCGAGGAGTGCGGCGAGTTTCGGCTGGTGCGCAACGAATTCGCGCACTTCGTTTTGTCGGTCTGTTTCCTGTTGGGTGGCAATTACCGGCCTTCGTTCGCTTCCGATTGTGGGAGCAGCTAATTTTCCGGAAGAAGCCAAAAGCAGCGATGCGACGATCGGCAGGAGCAAAATCATCCGACGAATCAATTTCAACTCGTCCCCTCCCTGGCTCTTGTTTTAGGCTCTGAGGTACTGGTTGCCTTTTAACAAAAAACATCTCTTCCGTCAAGGCCACGCGGGGGATTGTTCTGTTAAGATTACGATAGAAGTTTTAAGAACTCTTTTTCGTCCAATATTTTCACGCCTAGTCCCCTGGCTTTATGAAGCTTCGATCCCGGTTTTTCGCCAACGACAAGATAATCGGTTTCGCGGCTGATCGATTCCGAAACGTCTCCACCCAGTTTCCTTATTTCTTCTTTTGCTTCTTCCCTGGCCATGGAAGAAAGGGTGCCAGTCAGCACGAAAATTCGGCCAGTCAGCCGGCTGCGGCCGATGCGAGCTGGAGGAAATTCCAGGATTACCCCGTTTTTATCCATCGCCTCCAAAAAATTAATATTCCTCTTGTCCCGAAACCAATCTATTATACTTTCCGCTACTTTGGGGCCGATATCGGGAAGGTATTGCAGTTTCTCCGCGCCGGTTTTCGCGGCGGCCACGGTAATTCCTTTTCCGTTTTCCGGCAGCCTGTTCTCGCGCACCTCCTTAGCCAGAGCTTCGGCCAAAGTTCTGGAAGTTTCCTCGCCCACGTGCAGTATCCCCAAGCCGTAAATAAATCTGGCCAGCTCAATTTTGCTTTTAACCGCTATTTCGCCGACAATCTTTTCCGCCGATTTTTCGCCAAACCTTTCCAAAGCTGCGATGTCTCCAGCTTGCAGAATAAAAATGTCGGCCGGCGAGGAAATCAACCCCTCGTCGACGAATCTGTCCAAAATCTTAGGCCCCAAACCCCGAATGTCGAAAGCCGCCCGGGAAACCATATGGCGCACCAATTCTCTGCTTCTCGCCCCGCATTTCGGATTGGAGCAGCGATAAAACACTCCTTCTTTCACAACTTTGGATCCATCGACCGGACAGGTGGCCGGCATTTTAAATTCCTTTTCCTTGCCGGTTCTCAACTTCTTCAGTACAGAGGTTATTTGCGGAATGACGTCTCCAGCGCGGCTGACGATGACCGTGTCGCCTATTTTCAGCCCCAATTTTCGTATTTGATCTAGATTGTGGAGAGTCGCGTGAGAAATTCTTACCCCGCCAACCTCCACCGGCCGCAATTCCGCCACGGGCGTCAGCGTTCCGGTTCTTCCGACCTGGACTTTGATGTTTTCTACAACAGTGGTGGTTTCCCGTGGCGAAAATTTATAGGCGATGGCCGCCCTCGGCGCCTTGCCGACGGCGCCGGCTCGCCGATACTCGACATTGTCGTCCAGAATAACGACGATTCCATCAATTTCGTAAGACAATCCTTCGCGATGCTTTTCCCAGTAATCCCGGAAAGCAAATACTTCCTTAAGAGAGTGCGCTTTCTTGTTGTTCGGATTCGTTTTAAGCCCCCACTTTTTAAGTTGCTCGTGCTCTTCGCTGTGGTTTTTCTTGCCGAAATCCCCAACGATGTCGTAAGAAAACGAGTCAAGGCGCCTTGCGGCCGTAATTTTTGGATCCAACTGGCGGATGGATCCGGCGGCGATATTTCTGGGATTGGCGTAAACTTTGCCTCCAGATTTTTTCTGTTCACGGTTGATGCGCTCGAACTCTTTTTTGGTAATGAACACCTCTCCTCTCACCACCAGCTGGCCGGCGGGACCCTTTTCGCCTCGGGGAGTTTCGAGGGATAAGGGAATGGCTTCCACGGTCCTCAAGTTTTGAGTGACATCTTCTCCGACCAAGCCGTCTCCCCTGGTGGCCCCCCTGATTAAGACGCCGTTTTCATAAACTAATTCGATGGCTAGACCGTCTATTTTTAATTCCACGTAAAAATCTTCCTTTACTTTCCGTCCCAGATAATTTTCCAGCCTTTCCAGCCAAGATTGAACATCCTCGCGGGAAAAGGCGTCGTTGAAAGAAAGCATCGGCTCGATGTGCCTGACTTTTTTAAATTCCCGCAGCGGTTTTCCGCCAATTCTTTGAGTCGGTGAATCCGGAGTGACGAGCTGGGGATATTTGGTTTCCAGATCAAAAAGCTCTTTTTTTAAAGAGTCTAAAGCCGCGTCGGAAATCAGCGACTTGTCGAGGACATGATAGGCATAGCGATATCGGTTGATTTCCCGCCTCAGATTTTCCGCTCTTTCCTTGGCTTCTTTAATATCCATGGCTATTGAATTTGGGTTAGGGTTATTTGCAGCGATCTGGCGGCGGTTTTTCTCGCGTCCTGCCCGACTGAAATCCAGGTTTGAGAAGACGCAGTGGAATTGACGCACTGCATATTGTAAGAGTACAGGGAATTGTCCGGTGGCGAAGCAAACGTTGGAGGTTTCGCTCCTCCGCAAGTCAGGTTCCAAACATTAGTTCCGCCGCTATCCATCGTCGGATTGCTACAATCCACCGCGGGACAACTGCTGCCGCTGCCTCCATTACAAAAATGGTAATAAAGTACGCACTCTATACCAGTATCTGCGGCAAAGATCGCCTGGACTGAGGATTGGGCGTCGGTTACCTGTCGGATGGCGTAAGACATTATCAGTCCCGAAATGGCAGCAACCATCAGCAAAACGCTGGCGATTACCAAGATAGTCAAAAGCATCGTCTGGCCTAATTTGGATTCCTTAATCTTCATTGCAAATAATAATACAATCTTTGGCTGATCGTCGTCTCCAAATTAAATTTGGATATGAATCCGAAAGGCTCGTTGCTGGGATTGCTGCCGGAAACCGCGACGGTTATTCGCGGCGAAAAGACTTGCCCGCCGGCCGTCGACGGGCACTGGTTGCTGACGATAAATTGCAGGTTGGAGATATTCGTTCCAGCCGGCGTCATTGGCAGCGGCTGGGAACCGGTAATTGTCTGCATTATTTGATTGTTGCCGGTAGCTGAATTTTTTTCCAGATTATAACTTACCGTCGTATCGGTTCCGAAACCGTTAACGTAAGTGAAAGTGATGGAAGGATAAGAAATCATGCATTGAGGCGTTAAAGTCGTCAAGAGAACTCCGCCGTCCGAGGACTGAGGAACAGTGAAACTGCTGGCCGTTCTCATTTCCCTGGAGATTTCCTCCATTGCCAATGAAACACTGCTCACGGTCGAACCGGTTCCCGCCACCCCTCGTTCCGTTTGAATGGAACGGATGAAAAGCCCCATCACGGCCACAATGACGATGACAAAGACCGTCATAGCCACCACCATCTCGGCCAAAGTGAACCCGTCATTTCCCCGCTCAAAAGAAAAATTTATCATTGCTTTCATCCCTTTAATCATCTCCAGTTTAGAAAATCGGTGGCGACGCTTATTTCCTCCATTCCACCGCCAATTGACGCGCTGGGCCACAAAACCACGGAAATCGCCCTGATTTGATAGTCGCTATTGTTAACGTTTTCTAAAAATACGTATCTCTTAAAGGATGTCGGCATGCCGGCGGAATTATAATCATAAGTTCCCAAAGAATTATCAAAATACAAGGTTTGCAGAGCCGGGCTGTCGTAAGCGGTCCGCGGCGTGCTGGTGTCCACTGTGATTCTCGTTCCCAAGGAAGTGCTCGAATAACTAATCTCATAGATGCCCGGAATGGTTATACCGTAATTCCAGGATTGTCTATTGATGACATTGCTGTCGATGATATTTTTGGTAACCTCCAACCCTTCGGCCGCCAGGTTGGCCGCTATAAATTGATTACTGACCGTTCTTCCCTCGTGGACGGCGCGGGCAATGAGGCCGATGATGCCAACAACAGCGATGGTAAAAATACCGATACCGACGATGGCTTCGATTAAAAGCTGTCCCTCGCGAATATTTTCGGGAAATAAAAATTTTTTACGCATTTTTCTGCATTACCAAATCAATCATTCCGGCGGCGTTGACGTTCACTCCCCTGGTTTCGTTGCTGCCGTCGGTCGCCGAGATATTGACCGTAATTTGAAGAGTGCTGGTGACGCCATTAATGTAAACCGCCGGATCCGGCGGCAGGAAAAAAACATCGTCGCTGCGGGTGAAGGCCAGCGGACCGTTTAACTGCATTGAGTTCAGCGTTCCGGAAAACTGAGTAACCGCGGCGCTGCCGCTGTTAAAGACCGTGGTCCCGCAGGCGTAGTAAATGAAAGCCGACGAAGGCGGGCTGATATGCACCCCGTAACCGCAAGATTTGGTGGCGGGATTGCTGACGCCGCTGACCACGCTGTTAACTGCCAAGGACCTGGCCCTAATGAGCAAAATTTTTAACTGTTCCTGACTGGTGGATAAAAGAAACTCTCGCCTCGTGGACGGCGCGGAAACCGAAGCAATGCTCAACATTATCCCGAGGATGGATATAACCACCAACAGTTCGAGCAGAGTGAATCCCCCCCTGTCCCGGCGAGCTTTGTTTAAAAAGTGGCTGACTAAAAAATTTTTAAATTTGCACCCCGAAAAGCCTGAAGTAGCCATTAATAATATCGTAGCCGAAAAAGTAGACTAAGGTAATACCCAGGACTATGAAGGGCGCGAAGGGTAATTTGCTCTTCAGTTTTTCCTTGCCGATGGCTAGTAAAAAAAGGCTGATAATCGAGCCGACGATGAATGACAGGAGTATGGCCACCGCCGCATCGGGCCAGCCCATCAAAAGCCCGATGCCAAATGAAAACTTCACATCGCCGAAACCCATCGCCCGCCCGCGGCTGAAAAAATGGATAATCCCCAGAAAAACCACTACGGACCCTGCGCCAACCAGCGCGTTCAGCCAAACGTTGCCGGTGAATCCGAACAAGGTGGCGTAAGACTCCAGGAAAGATCCCTGGATGTGCCCCCCGCTGAAAGAAAACCCGCGCAGGAAATACTTTATGAGAATCGCGCCGATTCCCAAAATAGCCAGGAAAACGTTCAGTTCGTCCGGGATGATTTTCAATCGCAAATCAATCGTGGCAATGACGATTAAAGCCAAAAAAACAACAATCCACAGTCCGGCGAGCGCCGTATTACCAACCGCCACCAGGCGCAGGCTATGATAAAAGGACTGACTGATGGCGGAGGATGTCGGAAACGGATGCAAAAGGTAGGTGATAACTCCGGGGTTGTTGCGCAAAGCAACCCAAGGCACGGCAACGAAGACCAATCCGCTCAAGAATTCAACCAGCGGATATTGCCAAGTCAGCCTGGCGCGGCAAGTTCGGCACCTTCCTTTTTGGAAAGCGAAACTCAACAAAGGTATAAGTTCGTACCACTTCAACACGCGACGGCAGTGCGGGCAGCGCGAACGGCCGCCGACATTTTTCAAGATGTGCTTATCGGGTTCGTAGCGTAAAATGACGACATTTAAAAAGCTGCCGATGCAAATCCCAAAAAGAAACAAAAAAATGTAAATCCAGCCTGGCACGTCGGGTTAATTAACTATTTGGGGTTGTGCAATAAACGTACTTGCCGCTGCCGCCAACATTATTCCCGCACTGCAAAGTTCCTTGAGCGGCCGCGCATTTATCAGTAGTGTCGGTGTTTGCCGCGTTGCTATTCTCAAGTTGGGCGCCAACGACATAAGAAAGCGGTTGACTTAAATTGGTGTTGCCAGCACCGGAAAGAGGACTGTAGCAATACGGATAAGAAGACGGATTAGCGGGTACCGGCATTTGAATGTTGGGCAGCGCTTTTTCTACGTCTTGAACCATCGTATCCCAATTAGCGTCCGGCGGATAATATCCTACTGCGTTATAGTACAGCTCCAAATAGTTTTGCGTCGTCCTAATATCCGATATCCTTTTCGAATCCCTGGCGGTGGAGATAAATACGAAAGAGCGTATCACGAGCGTCGCCAAAATGCCGATGATGGCAATGACGATCATCATTTCAATTAAGGTGAAACCCTCCTTATCCCGCCTGTCTGAAAGATTGCGTTTCATTTAATGAAAATGTTGTTTTTATTGTATAGCCAATACCAAATAAATCAATTGTGGATAAACATCACTGCTGGCCGATGACTGAAACCAGCGAGTAAATCGGGATGAGGATGGAGGCGAACAACAGCCCGACCAGCGCTCCGATGACCACCATGAGAAGCGGCTGAATCGCTTCCACCAGATTGTCGACCGCGTCGTTTACCTCCCGCGAATAAAAAGTGGCGATCCGTAGGAGTAAATCCTCCAGCCGGCCGGTCGTTTCTCCCACCGCCACCATTTGGCCGACAAGTTGCGGAAAATATTCGTACTCCCGAAACAAAGCCTGGGAAAGCAATTCTCCTTTGCGCAGGCTGTCAGCCGCCCGCTGCAAGGCTTCTTCATAAACGCGACTGCCGACGGTGCGGCTGGTCACTTCGATAGCTTGGGCAATTGGCACTCCGCCGCGGATCAGGATGGAAAGAGACTCCGAAAAGCGAGCGACGTACATTTCCTTCAAGAGGTTGTTGAAAACAGGTACCCGCAAAAGAAATTCGTCGTAGACCGTGTGACCCTCCGGCGTCCGCAAATAATCGGCCATAAACATCGCTAAAGCGCCGACGGCAATGAGGATTACCCACCACCAGCGGGAAATCAACTGCGAGCCCAAAAGCAGCCATTGGGTAATGACCGGCAGCTGGGCGCCGACTTGGGCAAAGGCGGAGCCGAGCTGTGGAAGAACGACGGTTCCCATAATTACTCCGACTACGATAAATAAAATCACCATTATAATCGGGTAAATCAAGGCGTTGGTGATACGGCCGGCCAGCGAAACGTTTCTCTCGATGTAGTCGGCCAGGTATCCCATCACCTCTTCCACCCTTCCCGTCACTTCTCCGGATTGGAGCATATTTACATAAAACTCGGAAAAAACGGCGGATTGCTTGCTGATCGCCTGCGAAAGAGCCAGACCGGAAGCCACGTCTTCTTCTATGTTAATAATTGCTTCCTGAAGGATCGGGTTTCTGGTCTGCCTGATAAGGGTCCGCAACGCGTCGCTCAGAGGAACTTTGGCCTCGAGCAAGGTGGCGAATTGCCGAGTGAAAACCATGAGGTCTTTCCCCCGAACCCGGTTGATCAGGCGATAAATTTCGTTATCCAGCCCTTTTTTCTCGGTTTCGGTGATGCTCAACAAATACAAATTATGGCTGGCCAGGATGCCAACCGCAGCTTTTTTGGTCGGGGCTTCTACGAATCCGACTTGCAATTCCCCGCTTTGAGTTCGAGCCTGGTACCGGAATTTCATAAATGAAATTTTACATTTTCTCCAGCAGAATTCTCAATTCCCCGGGATTAAGCGAATAAAGTTCGGCGTTTTCCAGGGAAACTTCCTTGTTTTTCACCAACCCGGCCAGCGACCGGTTCATAGTGATCATCCCCTCCTGCAAGCTGGTTTCGATTACCAGGTCTATCTGGTAAATCTTCCTTTCGCGAATCAGGTTGCGGATGGCCGAGTTCATTAACATTATTTCCACGGCCGGCACCCGGCCACCGTCGATTCTCGGAATAAGTCTTTCTGAAATGATGCCGACGAGCGTCGCTGCCAGCTGCGAGGTGATTTGAGTTTGTTGGTCGGACGGGAAGGAATCGATGATTCTGTCGATGGTTTGAGAAGCGGAATTGGTGTGCAGCGTGGAAAACACCAGGTGGCCGGTTTCGGACGCGGTCATTGCGGTGGTGATAGACTCGCGATCCCGCATTTCGCCGATCATGACCACGTCGGGGTCCTGTCGCAAGAGCGACCGCAAAGCGCGATGGAAACTCGGACTGTCGGTCGAAATTTCCCTCTGCGAAACTATGCTGCGATCCTGGACAAACAAGTATTCGATGGGGTCTTCCACGGTAATGATATGCTCCATTCGGTTGTGGTTGATTTCATCGAGCAAGGCGGCCAAAGTGGTGGATTTTCCCTGGCCTGCCGGGCCGACAACCAAAACGAAACCTTGGTTCAATTTGGCGAAGTCGTGAACTACCGGAGGTAGGCGCAGCTCTTCCACGGTTTTAATAACCGAAGGAATCAGTCGCAGGGCCGCCGCCATGAATCCGCGCTGGAAAAAAACGTTCACCCTGAACCGCGCCTTATCCTCGAAAGCGTAGGAAAAGTCGAGGTCGCCGTACCGCAAAAGTTTTTCTTTTTGTTCCGGGGTAAGCATGGCCAAAATCAAGCCTTGCGTGTCTTCCGGCGTCAAAATTGCTTCGTTCTGGAGTCCGATTAAAACTCCATCAACCCGAAGCGTCGGCTTTCGGCCGACGGCAATGTGCAAATCCGAAGCGTTTTGCCGGGCCGTAGTTAAAAGAAGATCGTTTAGTTTCTGTGCATAATCCATAGGTGCGTCTTAATTGTATATTGAAAATCCAAAATTCAAAAGGCAAAAGATCAAGTCAAAAGTTAAGGTTGAGTGTTAACCGCTTTGGTCCGCCAGCCGGAGATTTTAATTCCTGCTTTTGACTTTTTTGGCTTACGTTTCTACGGTTTCTTTCAGCACTTCCTCGATGGAAACGATCCCCGAAAGCGCTTTTAATATTCCGTCCTGCCGTAAGCTAATCATCCCTTGCCGCTTGGATTCTTCCCGTACCTTGCTTTCGTCGCCGGCGCTCGTGTTGATAATTTCCTCCAGTTCCCTCGTAACTTTCAGCACTTCGAAGAGTGCAATCCGTCCCTGGGTGCCCTTGCCTTTGCAGGCCGCGCACCCCGGCGCATGGTAAAGAGTGAACGGCCCTTCCGGTTTCAAGCCGCTGACTACGGACTGAAATCCGGCCAACTCGGTTTCTCTGAGCTTGGACAATTCCTTGGTAATCAGATCGGCGATGTTATCGGCGGCCGCGTATGGCTGCCGGCAATTCGGACACAGCCGCCGCACCAGCCTCTGAGCCAGCATTAAGTTCAGCGAGGAGGGCAAAAGAAACGGCTCGATGCCCATATCGATGAGCCGTGGGATGACTCCGACCGCATCGTTGGTGTGCAGCGTGGAAAGAACGATGTGTCCCGTCAGGGCCGCCTGGACCGCCAAGTCGGCCGTTTCGCGGTCGCGAATCTCGCCGACCATTATAATGTCCGGGTCCTGGCGGACGGCTTGGCGCAGGCCAGCGGCGAAGGTGTAGCCGATTTCCGGTCTGATTTGCGACTGGTTTATCCCATCGACAAAATACTCGACCGGGTCTTCCATGCTCAAAATATTAACGTCTTCCTTATTCAAAGTTTGCAGCAAGGCGTAAAGGGTTGTGGTTTTACCGCTGCCTGTGGGTCCGGTGATGAGAACCATACCGAAGGGTTTGGTTATCCCCTCTTGGACGAGGTCGGCGTTGTGGCCGATGAGCCCCAAATTGTCAACGCTCTTCAGGCCGATCGTCGGATCTAAAACGCGAATGGCTATTTTCTCCCCGACCGGCGTCGGAAAAGTGGAAACGCGATAATCAATGTCTCGTCCGAAGATCAAAGTGCGGAAACGACCGTCCTGCGGAACTCTGGTTTCGTCTATCTTCAAGTCGGCCAGTATTTTAATTCTGGAAATTATCGGCTGTCCGAGTTCCAGAGGCAACGCCGTCATTTCCTGCAAATCGCCGTCCAACCGGAAACGAACGCGGAGACGGTCCCGTTGCGGTTCAATGTGGATATCGGAAGCTCCGCGCTCCACGGCTTCCTTGAGAGTTGAAGAAACGATGCGAATAATCGGAGCTTCCTGAGTACCGACACCCTGCGCCTCGAGGTTGATAGCCGTCTGGCCGACATTAAGATTCGCTCCGGGCTTGATGTTCAGCATGGAAATCGCCTCTTGAATGACCGTCTGGTACGGAGAATAACGACGAATAGCCATTTCTAAATCGGTCGGCGTGACGAGATACACGCCGAGATTGTAATTATTTTGCTTGGCTATGAAACGCAAGGCTTCCTGAGCCTTGGTGTCGTCTGGGTTGACCATGCCGACCACCAGCATCTGGTTACTCAAACTCAAGGGGATAACTTTATAGGTGTTGGCCGTTTCCTCCGGAATGATTTTCAGCAAATCGGCAGAAATAGAAGAGGGATCGATTTTTTTGTAGGGTATGCCCAAAACGGAACTCTTGGCTTTGGCTACGGCCTCGTCGTCTAAAATGTGTCGAAGATAAATCACCTCTTCCAAGGGCTTGTGAACGCTTTCCGCTTCGGTCAGGAGCTGTCGCGACAGTTCTTCGGAAAAAAGACCGTTTTTAACCAAGGCATCGGCTAAAACTTTGCTGTCCATGAAATTTATTTTTTAAAAAGGAAGAAAAGGATCTTCCCTGCCCGTTGTCGTTGCGCTGGGCGCGCCGATTCCGCTTGTGGCCGTAATCAGATTGTAGACGCTGCTATTGGTCAGGGGCGTAATTTGCAAGTTGACGCTGCCGATGTTTGAAATACTGGGAGGCAGGGCTTTTTCCACCAGCGGAGCCGGAGAAAAAAATACCAGGTAAGCGGCAACAACGATCCCCAGGACCACCGCTCCAATCGTCAAAACCGTAAGCGTATTATCCCCCTTGGGTTGTTCCTCTACAATAATAGCCATTTTAGAAGGTTATCATAAACCGGGCGTCGACGTCGCCTCTGTTTGGTAATAGGTGTTGAGCACGATGCTGTAATTCACAACCGGGCCGAGGGGTTGCGCTTTTGGCGCCGTTCCGGACGGGGTGGCTACCGACGCCGAAAGGGTCACCAAATCGAATATCCTGATATTGCTTCCCAAAGCGTTCAGGAAATTTTTGAAATTTTCATAGTTGCCTGAACCTTGCATGGAAACCGCAATTGTTCCAATTCCCTTAACTATCGAGCCCTGCGGTTTATAGCTTATCGGCAAGTATCGAAAAGAAATCGAGGACAAGTTGACGCCGCTCGAGGCGGCCAATCCCTGCAATTGGTTAATGATGGTCGGTATTTCTTCCTGGTTGGGCAAGATAGCGGAAACGGTTGATTGCAACTGGCTGATATTCTGATACTGGCTGGATAAGGCGTTAAGGTTGGAATTAATAGAATTAAGCTGCTGTTCCTCCGCTTGGTATCCGACCAAGCTACCCCGCAGTTCCTGTACCGAGTTAAAGGCCGGCACCAAAGCCGAAGAATAAAGCCAAACCGCCGCTATGAAAAGCGTGACTCCTCCCAGTAAACTGTAAAACCTTTTGGCAGAAGCACTCATGGCTGGGTGGCGGTTGACGTTAAGGTGGAGAAGGACGACGTCGCGGCTCCCGGAATGCCGAGAGAATAGGAAAAGACGCTGGGATTAACCAGAAGCTTGACGTTAAAAATTATGGCGTTGCCGCTAGCCTGCGAGTTTTGTAGGGTGGCGCTGCGCACCGCCGGCGAAGACTGGTACGCCTGGAGCTGTTCGGCCAAAACGGCGTAAGACGCGGCCACTCCGCTTATGCCCAGTTCGCTTTGAGCAACGCTGACGTTTATGGACGTGTAGCTGACCTTGGGGTTGGTCAAAGAAGACAAAAACGGCAGGAAGTTTTCCGAATTGACGTGAACGCCCAAAAGACGCTCGATGTTGACGATCTGCGAATAAACGTTCAAGGAAGTTTGGCTCTGGTTGGTAAGAATGGAGTTGGTCAGGGTGTTAATCTGGTTTTCCGCAACATTTATTTTTTTCGACAAAAGAGGGCCGTATCCGAATTGCAAGCCGAGGTAAGTCAAAGAAACGGCCAAAAAAATTATGAACATTGCCGTCAAAAAGCGCCATGGCCAACCTACCGGCAGCCGTTCTCTTAATAATTGCGATTGTATGCCGCTTAAATTGTTCGGATACTCTGGCATTAGCTAGAAAATTGTCTCATCCCCAACCCGATGGCTACCGCGAGCGAGCTTCCCACTTCGGCCAGTACGGGAGCTATCTCTGGAGAAAATTCGACCTGCTTCCACGGATCGGCTTTCATTACCGGAAGTCCCAATTGCATAGCCGCGTATTTTTCCACCCCCAACAAGTTGGCTCCTCCGCCGGAAAGCATCACTCTTTCAATTTTTCCGCGATAGCTTTTCTCGTAATTGTCTTTCACTCTCCTTACTTCGCTAAGTATAACATCTAGGAATGGCAGCATCAAAGTGGATAAGCCGTATTCTCCTCCCTGACCCAGCAACCCTTTTTGCTTTTTTAGTTCTTCCGCTCTTCTCACGCTGACTCCTAGTCCGCTCGAGACGGCCTGCGTCAGGGAAGCGCCGGCGAAATCGGTTTGAGCGCTGTATTTCAACAAACCGTTCTCCGCAACCAGAATAGAAGTGGAACGCGCTCCGATGTCGACGACGGCGGTTTCGGTGGGATCGCCCCTCGTCAAAACCCTAGCCAAGCTCAATCCCTCGATTTCCAAGGCTTTCAGAGTCAATCCCGCTTGATGGAAAACGGATTGGTATTTGGCGACGGTTTCCTTGGGAACGGAAACGAGAAAAACCTGCTGTTTTTTGACTCCTTTTTCGTCAGTGTATTCCCCGACCGGCGTCCAATCAATCACCACCTCGCTTAATGGCAGTGGCACAACTACCTGGGCCTGATAGCGCATCACTTGCTCCAATTCACGGCCGGAAAGAGCCGGCATTTCAAGAAGCGAAGTAAATGCGGAAAATGACGGAATGGAAGCAACCACGTTTTTAAATTTGGGATTGAGATGGTGGAGAAGGTTTTTCAGCAGCTCGGCCGTCTCGTTTTCCAGCATCTTCAAACCGCTGGTTTGAATAGCGGTGTTTAACCGGTCGAGATGGCTATAGCTTTCCAATATTCCGTAATTTCTAAATCTGGGCATTCCTTGGGCGGAAGGCGCTTCTAATTCCACCGCTTTGATGGAAGCGGTACCAATGTCGACTCCCAAAATCCCTCCTTGAGGCAAGATGCGCGAAAAATTCCTAAAAACGGGCAGGCCACCGGGTTTGAAAAAATCTCCAAACATTGTTGAATGTAATTATACACCATGAACCGGGAACGCAGAATATTGTTGTTCGTTTTGGACGCGCTTTTTCCTCCTTTGTGCGTCTCTTGCCGGAACCGAATTTCTTTTCGCAACGACAAAAGTCGCGTGCTTTGCCAAAGATGTCTGAATTCTGTGGAACTCAACAAGCACTACTTCCGCATTCCGTTTAAAATGGCCGGCCGTCAACGAGTTTTCACCTTGGGTGCGCTTTCTTCCTACAGCGACAAAGTAATCAACTTGATCGTCCACGCTTTGAAATACGACGGTTTTTATCTGCTGGCGTATCCGCTGGCCAAATTAATGGCGGACTATCTCAACTTTTCCGGACTGCGAAACATCATTACTCCGGAATCGGTAATCACGCCCGTGCCGCTTCATCCCTCCCGTCTCAAAATGAGGGGCTATAATCAATCAGAGATAATCGGCGAGGAGTTGGGGAAGAATTTGGAAGTGCCCGCGCTTCTTCTTCTCCGGAGAAAAAGAAAGACCAAAGAGCAAGCTGTCATTCTAACGGAAGAGGATCGCAGGAAAAACGTTCGCGGGTGCTTTGAAGTGGTTGCCGGCAGAAAAAACGAGATTGCCGGCAGGCAAATTTTGCTGATCGACGACGTTTTTACTTCCGGCGCCACCATGCTCGAGGCAGCCAAGGTTTTGTACCAAAACGGAGCGCGAGAGGTAATTGGCTTAACGGTGGCCAAGGCTTAGAGCCAGGCGGTTCGCCTCACTTGTAATAAATTCTCCCCTGCACTGTCAGGTTGACGTATTGGAGCCGGCTCCAAAGCGGCGAATTTATCAATTTTTGTAAAGCGCTTAAATCGTCGGACGGATCGAAAAGCAGGCTGAAATAAACCACGGGACCGTTGTGCGTCCGAAAATCGATCTCCTCATAATTTAAATCGTTCAAATTCAAGGTGGGGTTGGCAAACCCCAGGTTCTGGAGAAGGCTTACTGTTTTCAGCAAATTGGCGTAATCGCTCGCGTTCAGCGCTGGGGAAAGTATTTTTAGGCTTTGGTGGTAGGAATCTACGACTACCGGCAAGCCGGGGTTAGCCGAAGTGCTGGTTGAAGAGCGGTAGTGCAAAAACGCGATGCCGGTTTTGTCGGTGAAATAGCAGGAGTTATCCGCCACCAGGCACCAGAGGAGGTATTTTTGCCGATCGGAAACCTTGATAATCACCTGGCCGTTCCAGAAGTTTCTGCTAATGGACAACTCACCGACTGTCGGCAAAGAGCGGAGCGTTTCGCTGACGGTGCTGCTAACTCCTCCCCAAGTCAGCATATTATTCAAACCGAAAGCGTACGCCAAAAAATTATTGCCCATCAAGTGAGCGGTGACGGCCGAGACAATCATGGACTGCGAGACGGAAGAATCTCCTTGAATCGCCACAGAACGAACTTGAAACAAAGGAAATCGGAGCAGGAATACCAGAAACCCGATGAGCAGTAAAGAGAAAGCGCCCCCCGCCCCGTAGAATTTAATCCTTCGCCAAACCAACAGTCTCTCGGCAAAGCTGCTTCGATAGCGCATTACGATAGAGGAGTGATTATTTCCTTTCCTAAATACTTGCGTAAAACTTCCGGCACGACAACGTTTCCTTCCTTGGTTTGATAATTTTCCAAAATGGCAATGAAAGTCCTCGGGCTAGGCAAAGCCGTGTTATTGAGCAAATAAGCGTACCTTTTTTCCCCTAAAGCATCCGCGTATTTCACGTTCAGCCGGCGCGATTGCCAATCCAAGAAGTTGCTGGCCGAACCGGTTTCGGCCCAACGTTTCATTCCCGGAAGCCAAGCCTCGATATCGAAAGCCCGGTATTTACCCGGACTCATGTCGCCGGTGCAAATTTGCAGGCGTCTGTAAGGCAAACCCAGTTCCTCGTGCATTTCACCGGAAATGCCGGTCATCTCGTCCTGCAGGCGGTTGGCTTTTTCGATGTCGGCTTCGGCGACGACCACTTGTTCAATTTTCATAAATTCGTGGACCCGGTAAAGGCCTTTCACGTCCTTGCTATAGCTGCCTATTTCGCTGCGGTAGCACTGGCTGTAACCGCAAACCCTTATCGGCAGTTCTTGCCGAAGCAGTGTTTCGTCGGAAAAATAAGCCAGCAGCGACGGCTCGGCCGTTCCCACCAAAAACTTCTTATCCTTACTCGCTTCTCCGGTCGCTTCCTTGTCAGAAGTAGCCACCTGGTAAATTTCATCGACTTCCGGGTTGTACTCCAGTCCCTTAAAATAACCGCTGCCGAAAAGAGCGAACCCTTTGACTAAAGTCGGCGGAATCATCGGCCGGAAGCCTTTGCTCACCATTTTTTGCAAGGCGTACATCATGATTCCCATGATTAGCAGCGCTCCGTCGTTTTTCACGTAATAGCCGCGAAAGCCGCCGACTTTCGCGCCCTTGTCGAAATCCAGGATGTCGAGAGACTTACCCAACTCGATATGAGTTTTCGGCTCGAAGTTGAATTTCTTCGGCTCGCTCCACCGAAAAACCTCCTTGTTGTCCTCCTCCCCTTTTCCTATCGGTGTGTCGGGAGACGGAATGGTCGGCACCCTGACCATTAGTTCGTCAAATTTTTCCTTGACAGCGTTAAACTTTTCCGAATCCGGCTCGCGCAGCGCGCGCCCTTTTTCAACCAAAGCTTTCCTTTCGGCTTCGTTTTTAATCTTGCTAATCTCGTCGTTCAGTTCATTTTTTTGCTGGTTGAAGAGTTCCTCCTCGCGCAGCAAGACAGCGCGCTTCCGGTCGACCTCCAACAACTCATCCAGATCAAGGTCTATCCTTTTGTTTTTGATAGCCTCTTTTATGTCGTCAGCGTGTTCTCGAATAAACTTAATATCCAGCATGTTTTTCTATACCTGCGGTCGGGCCTGCGATATTTGCAAGTTAAACAAAACAAGCCCGGCTGATTACGGATATATTATTACTCCCGTTTCTTCCAAAAGCAAATAATTCGGCGGTTGTCTTATCGAAACTGGTTATTTTCTTTTCAAAAGCGGAAAGAAAACCGCTTCCCGGACCGGTTTGCCCATAAGGACTGCAAACAGCCTCTCCGACATGCCGAATCCCCCGGTCGGTGGCATTCCGTATTCCAAGGCGGACAAAAAATCCTCGTCGAGCATTTGTGCTTCGACATCCCCTTTTTCTCGCAGCCTCATTTGCTCTTCAAACCTTTCCCGCTCGTCAATCGGGTCGTTGGCCTCGGAAAAACCTTTGCCGAGCTCGGTGCCGCAAGCGATTACCTGGAAGCGCTCCACTTTGTCCGGCTCGTTTTCTTTCCTCTTGGCTAACGGCTCGATGTCGACCGGCGGATCAACCAAAAAACACGGTTGAATCAGCTTCGGCCTGACGGTTTTTTTAAAGATAAGATCGATGAGCCGGCCGCGGCCTTGCCTGTCGGCTCCCAGCCCCAGCTCTTTTGCTTTGGCAAGCAATTCCGCCTCGGTGGCGTATTTTAAATCGAGTCCGGCATTTTCCCGGAAGGCATCGTAATAATCAACCTTCGGCCACTTTTTTCCCCAATCGATTTCCGCTCCGCCGTGCTCCACCTGCAGCGTACCCATCGTTTCCTTAACGACGAATTTGTACATCTCCTCTACGTGTTCCATTACTTTTTCGTAGTCGTCGTAGGCGGAATAAAATTCCATTTGGGTGTAATCCTGAAGGTGTTCGGCGTCTATTCCTTCGTTGCGAAAGATTCGTCCAATTTCAAAAACTTTTTCAAAACCGCCGACCAGGAGCTTCTTCAGAGAAATTTCTAAGGAAATACGCAGATAAAAATCCGAGTCCAAAGCCTTGTGCCTGGTGACAAACGGTTCGGCTTCGGCCCCGCCGGGAACGGCTTCCAAAACCGGAGTCTCAACTTCCAAAAAACCTTTCTTTTCCATAAAATCGCGCACAGCCGACCAAAATCTGCTCTTTTTTCGGAACATTTCCCGCACTTCCGGATTGGCCATCAGGTCCAAATAGCGGTGGCGCAACCTCGCTTCGATATCTTTCAACCCGTAAAACTCGCTCGGCAAAGGCTTCAAGGACTTGACCGCTATCCGCAAATTCGAAACCTCCAGACTCTTTTCCCCCCTCTTGGTCTCAAATAAAGCTCCCGAGCCTTCCACGAAATCGCCGCGATCCAAATTTTCCTTCCAAAAATCGGTGTCGGGATACAAATCTTTCCGCAGGACCAATTGGATGCCGCCGCTTTCGTCTCGCAGGTCCAGAAACACTACTCCTCCCTGGTCGCGGATAGCTTCGACGCGCCCCACCAAAGAAACTTCCCTTTTCGAGGACATCAATTCGGCAAATCGGTCCAGAGCCCGAGCAATGGGAAAATCGCGCTTCACTCTGGCCGGATAAGGGTCGGTGCGGCTTTTTATCCTTTCTAATTTTTTCTTTCGCTCTTCGATTAGCGACTCCAGCATTTTGTTCTTTTATTCCACCCGGGTAATAACGTATTCTGCGCTGCCCGTGGGCGTTTCAACCGTCACCGAATCGCCGACCGCGTGGCCCAGTAAGCTCTGCCCCAAAGGAGATTCGTTAGAGATGAATCCTTCTTCCGGCTTGACTTCGCTGCGGCCGCCGATGAAAAACTTCATCGTTTTCCCGTTGCGCACCACTTCGACCGTCGAACCGATTCCGATAACGCCTGACGTCTTTTCTCCCTTCTTGATTATCTCCGCGTCTTTCAGTATGTCTTCAAGCTCGTCGATTCTCCTTTCGACCCGTTGCTGTTCATCCTTGGCTTCGGCGTACTCGGAATTTTCTGATAAGTCTCCCAACTCCTTGGCCTTCTTCAGTCTTTCGGCGATATCCAGTCTGCCTCTTTTTTTCAAAT
Organism: Patescibacteria group bacterium; assembly: GCA_023474185.1. Lineage (GTDB taxonomy): Bacteria > Patescibacteriota > Minisyncoccia > UBA6257 > Colwellbacteraceae > JACWAO01. The sequence continues at coordinate 21,054 of JAMCXR010000006.1, forward strand.
CCTCAAGCTCGGCCTTTAATTCGTTTAAACGATCCTCCGTTAAATAATAGGTCATTGTTTATTATTTTTATCTTTTATAGGCTCCGAACACAAGCCAAACTTTTATTTTTAAAACGCTGAGCAAATTCCGGATCTCGCTCTGCAGCCCACTCGGCCGGTCGGCTACCAAGGCCTCGATATCCACTCCGCCGACCCTTATTCCTTCTTTCTTGGCAATTGCCAAAACCTCGAGCAAGAAGGAATCGTCGCCGAGTTTGGTTTGGCCGACAATTTCTCTTGCCGCCGCTGCCCGGAAAGACTGCACCGCCGACCGACGAAGGGTGCCGACGGGCAACGTGGTTGATTTCCCGCGCGTCGTGCCCAAAACCACGCCGAAACCGGCCTTGAATTGCTGAAGTACGACGGGAAGCTGACTGGCGGAAACGGAATTATCCGGCGGAAAGATGACGCGGTACTCGCCGCGGGCCTCCTGCAGCCCTTTCTTTAGCAAAGCGCGGCCGCAATTCTCCCCCGCCTCCACCAGCTTCAACCCTTTCATAAAAGAAGAAAAGCCATCAATGATTTTCCGCACCACCTCATCCGGCTTGCCGACGGCCAATACTTCATAAGAAAAATCTGACGGCGCCAGATGCCGGTCGATATCGATGAGCGTTAGCGGTAGCTTGTAAGCTTCGTTGGACGTTGGGACGATGACCGTTAGGTATACGGACTCCATATGCTTCCGTCGGTCCTACCGTTTCTTCCATTGCGGCGCCCGGCGAGCTTTGCGTAAACCGTATTTTTTTCTTTCAACCATACGCGCATCCCGTCGCAAGTAACCCAATCCTTTCAAAACGGAACGAAAATCGGGGTTAAATTTGATTATCGCCCTAGCCAAGCCGAGAGTGATCGCGTCGGACTGTCCGGACATTCCTCCGCCTTTGACCGTCGCCATTACCGCCGGTTTTGATTTTTCTCCGAAGACGCCCAAGGGAGCCATGGCCGCAGCGCGCAGCTTCAGCACCGGAAAGAACTTTTCGGCCTCGCGCCCGTTGATTTTGACGGAGTTGCCGTCGGCGGACGGATAGATGCGCACGCGGGCCACTGAAGTTTTTCGCCTTCCGACTCCTTCGAAATATTTGATATCCTTGGACAAGTTTTTACTCATTTTCTTCAATAACCAGCAATTTTAGACGTTTCGCCGCCAGTTTATTTTTGGGCAGCATTCCCCGAACGGCACGCTTCAGCACCCAAGACGGTCGGGAAGCGAAAACGTCTCCCAGGTTTTTCGTTTTCAGGTGTCCGACATAGCCGGTATGATGGAAATATTTCTTCTGCTCCATCTTTTTCCCGGTAAACTTGAGAGAACGGACGTTTTTTACGACGACTTTGTCGCCACCCAAAAGCCTGGGATTGTATTCCGCTTTATCCTTGCCTTGAAGCAAGCGGGCTATCTCGCTCGACAACCTGCCCAAGGTTTTTCCTTTAGCGTCAACCGTGTAGGTCATGTCAGTTTAAATAAATTCGATAATGGCTTTTTTCGCGGCGTCTCGTTTCCTGACGACGGCAGTTTTCACGATGCGGGTGTATCCTCCTTTCCGGTCGGCATATTTAGGGGCGATTTCGTGATAAAGCTTGAAGGCCGATTTTTGCGGCAGCCGGCGTAAAAGATCCCTCATGGCATTCAAATTCTGCTTCTTGGCCAGCGTCACCAGTCTTTCCACTTTTGGCCTTATTTCCTTGGCTCTGGCCTCGGTGGTCGAAATCCTGCCGCACTGGATGAGGTTGGACACCAAGCCGCCGGTGAAGCTCTTGCGTCGTCCCTTAATCCTGCCGAATTTTCTTCCTTTCTCCAGGTGCCTCATTTCGTTTTTTTCTTGGCGGTTTTTCCTTCCGCTGTTTCCTCCCGGATATCCAGTTCCGATATCTTGGTAAAGTGATTCAACAGGATGCCGACTGCCTGATGCAAGGAGTGAGAAGGTGTGACCGTTCCATCGGTTTCGATATCGATGGTCAACCGGTTATAATCGGTTCGGTCTCCGACGCGCATGTTTTCCACCGAAAAATTCACCCGGCGGATTGGAGAAAAAAGCGCGTCCAGCGCTATCACTCCCACCGGCAATTTTTCGCGCTCCACCGATTCCACCGGAACGTAACCTATTCCTTTTTCCACCGTCAATTCCATATCCAACTCTCCGCTCTTGGCAGTGATGGTGGCGATGTGCAAATCCGTGTTTTGAATCTCCACGTTTGCGTTTCCCTTGATGTCCGCGGCGGTGATATCCCCTTCCCCTTTGGCTTTCAAAGATAGCACTTGCGGCTCTTCGGCGTTGAACTTGAAACGCACCTTTTTGAGGTTGAGGCAAATTTGAACCGCATCTTCCATTACTCCCGGTATCGTCGAAAACTCGTGGCTGACCCCCTTGATTTTTACCCTGGTGATCGCGGCACCGGGGAAGGAAGAAAGCAAAACCCGGCGCAAAGCGTTGCCAATAGTAATGCCGTAGCCGCGGTAAAGACCTTCGATATTGAAGGTTCCTTTGGTGTCGTTTTCCTCCACCCGGCTGATTTTAACGTTGTCGCTTAAATAAACTGTGTCCATAAAATTATTTTGAATAATAATCGACGACCGCTCCTATATCAACTGGCAACTGCACGTCGCTGGGATTACCGACAATTTCGGCTTCCAGTTTATTGGCATCCATTTTTAACCAAGTTGGAGCTTCATAACCTTTTGTTTTTTCGGAGAGCCCGGCAAAGTATTTGTTGCCGGCTGATTCGGGGCGAACTTTCACAACGTCGCCTTGCCGTAAAATCATCGCCGGGGAAGTGACCCGCCGGCCGTTGACCAAGAAGTGACCGTGGCTGACCAGACTCCTCGAGACCGAGCGACTGGGGGCCAGACCCATCCGGTAAACCACGTTGTCCGCTCTTCTCTCCAAAAGGCTTAAAACGCCAGCCGCCCCAGCCTTGCCTTCCCTGACCGCCTCGTCGAAGACTTCTCTCAACTGACTGTCGCGCAAGCCGTAAATGAACCGCATTTTTTGCTTTTCCTTCATTTGCACACCGTATTCCTTGAGTTTGCGGAAACGCTTGCCGCGGGCGCCGGGGGCGTACGGCTTTCTGATTAAAGCGCATTTCGGAGAATTGCATCTGTCGCCTTTGATTGACAGTTTCGTTCCCAAGCTTCTTTCTCTCTTTTCTAAAATAGGCTTCATGGCGTTTTTTTAAACTCTTCTGACTTTGGGGGGTTTCGGCCCGTTATGGGGTATGGGGGTTACGTCCTTAATGGCCAGAATGTTGAAGTTGTGATTGAGCAGCGATCTGACAGCGGAATCCCGCCCGCCGCCGACTCCCGAAACATAAACCTCAACGTTGACCGGCCCCGTTTTTTCAACTTTCTCCGCCAAAGCCGCGATGATTTTGGAGGCGGCGAAAGGCGTGGCCTTTTTCGGACCAGAAAAGCCGAGCGAACCGGCCGTAGCCCAAGCCAAAACCCCGCCTTTGCTGTCAGTAATCGTGATGGTGGTATTATTGTAGGAAGCGTTAATGTAAACCCGTCCGTTATCAACCTTGCGGCCGCCTTTTGTCGTTTTGGCCGGAGCTTTGGCGGTTTCCGCAGCGGTTTCCTCGGTTTTAGGTTTGATGATTTTAGTCTTTCCCATAAGCTTTATTTCAACTCAACCTTGCGACGTCCGCTGCCGGCGGTCTTTCTGACGTTGCCCCGGACAGTTCGGGAATTGGTTTTGGTCCTTTGTCCCCTAACTGGAAGCCGGCGTATGTGCCGCATGCCTCGGTAGGATTTGATGTCTTTGAGCCTTTCGATGTTTTGTTTGATGGTTTGACGCAGTATCCCTTCAACGCGGTAATTTTTATCGATTTCTGATTGCAGTTTGGCCACCTCGGCTGGATTCAAGTCTTTGGCCAGCTTTTCGGCATTGATTCCGGTGGAGCGCAAAATGGCCTCGGCCGTCGTCTGCCCGATTCCATAAACGTACGCCAGCGATACTTTTATTTTTTTATTGTCAGGTATGTTGATTCCAACTAGACGCATGATTTTATCCCTGCCTTTGCTTGTGCTTCGGGTTCTTGCTGCAAATAACATAGACCCGCCCTTTGCGGCGGACGATGCGGCAATCCTTGCACATTGTTTTAACCGATGATCTGACTTTCATCTTTGCTATAGCCTTCTGACGATTCTGCCCCGGGTGTCGCTGGGCGAGCTGATTTCAATTCTAACCCTCTCCCCAGGTAAAACGCTTATCCGATGCAAGCGCATTCTTCCGGAGACATAAGCCAAAATCGTGCGGCCGTCATCCAACTTAACTTTAAAAGTGGCGCTGGGCAACGCCTCTATTACTACCCCGTCAACCGTCATATCAAGCTTGCAAATACTAACATAAACTCCTAATTAGTGTCAATCGTTATCTTGCTGATGCTTCCGGGAGCGGTTTGCACCCAAAACGGCCAGAACTTGATCTCGCTGGATTGCACCTGCGGCAGCGCCAAAATCAGGGATTTAATCTGGCTTTGGTTCTTGCCGGCTACCTCTTGCCGGAAGGAGTTGGCGTCGAAAGACGGCTCCCAGCTCGACTGAAAAGCCACCGGCACCGTCGTCACTTTGTTTTTCCAGTCGATTTTCGGCGTTCCGTAAGTGACGGAGTAGGTCTTGATGCTCAGGTTAGCGCTGAAGTTATCGGCCACCTGGCTGGCCATCGCCGTCACCAGGTCGTTCTCGTTAAACCCGATTGTCTTGTATTCCCCATAAGCCGTGACAGCAAACTGGCCGTTGTTGTTCGGCACGTCGTTAATGTCGTACTTGGCGACGGCAAAGGAGCTGCCTCCGTCGATAAATTTGGTTCCCGGCGGAGCCTGCAGAGCCACCTCGGAAGCAATGGCGTTTTCAAGCGCGGAAGCTATGGAAGAAGTTGCCTGGCTCAAATCGCTCGGGCTTGGCGCTTTGGTCTGACCGATAAACCCGCCGCTCATCGCCTGGGAATTTTCCGCGTAGAAGCCGTCATATCTCTTTGTTCCCGCAAAACCCGGCATATGGAACACCTGCCCGGCAGTTATGTCATACTGGCTGCCCGGGGCGGCAGCGGTGACGGCGGCATCGATTTGCGACGGCACCAGTTTTCCGCCGGAAATTTTCGCGCCGGGAACGACTATGGTTTTATCCAAGCGGAACATCGTACCCTGGGAATCAACCAGTCTGGTTGTGGCGACGAGGGTTTGCGGCGCTGTGCTGAAATTATTGTAAACAGTGACCGTACCGGCGGCTTTGGTCTGCACATACCGGCTGCCGCTGGCGGTGAAAATTTGGGTCATCGTTTTAGTGACGTCAAACAGCTTGCCGGGAACGGTCACGGCGTTGTTGCTCATGGAAACTTGGGTTGCGTTGGCGTCGATAGTCATTTGTCCGGTGAAATTCCAGGGAGTCTGGTGAAAATCAACGGTCACCGCGGCGCTGGGCAGGATCGCCACGCAGTAATAAGCGGCGGCAACCGCCAAAACAGCTGGAATCGCTATTTTGGCCAGCGCCGGCCGGGACGTCCGCTTTTGCGGTTCCCTTTTCCTTTTTATTTCCGTTTCTTCCGATTTCTTCTCCTCATCTTCCGCCGAATAGTTGGCCACCAGGGCCTCGACTTTTTCCGGACGACGGGGCAAGATGTCCGCGACCTGACGCGGGCGTTTGGCGTAAAAAGAATTTCCGGCTGTAATACCGACTAAAGAAGCCATGGCCAACACTTCTTCGTCAACCGATTCTATAGACAGTTCCTTGCCCAGAGACTTGGCATGAGCGTACAGTTCGGAAAGGTGTTTGGCTTCTTTGACCAGTTCCGCGCCGCGGGGAATGTATAAAACCACGCTGGAGTTTCTGGTTTTTGAAAGTTGCCTTAGCACCTCCTCCAGCGAATCGTTTTTGCCAACTCTTATTCGTTTTACGCCATCAGCCATTTTATTTTCTGCAAACTAATTTTATTCAGCTCTTCGCAGGCGATTACTTCCTCTTCCGCGAACAAATCCTGCGCCGCTATTTCCTCATCCAGCCGATTGATAGTCAAGCGCTTCCCGTCCGTCGCCACTTTTCTGCGGTAAACCGCATCCGGCAAAGGAAAAGAACTTTTAAAAAATATTTTTGCGCGCGGCTTGTCGGGCAGTAATTCCTTGTTGTTGTAAAGCGTCGCCGCCAACCCACGGTCGAAGTCTTTCAAAGAAGCGTTAACCAACTCGCCGATTGCTTTGGCCGCTCCTTCGCTCACTTCGTTATTAATATACCGTAAATAAATTTCTTTGTTAACTTCCGGACTTGTCATCAGT
>JAMCXR010000005.1 GCA_023474185.1 Patescibacteria group bacterium
AGGCGAACTCGCGGATTTATCAGATACATGCGGGGCCGGCAACGAACTGAGCGATTTGAGTTCGGCTTCCAACCTTGATTGCTTTTCCTTGAGCTCCGGAGTGACGAAAGAGGCTTTGCTTATCCCTTCAAGCTCCGATTCTATTTCCCGCCGGCGGTTGTCCAATTCTTTCTTGTTCTCTTCCCCTTCCGCCCGCGCTTGCTCGTTTACTTTTTGCTGATGCTCGGGACTTAGTTTGCCTTTGTCCAGCTCGGAAAGCTCAGCTTTAAGCTTCTCCTGTTCGGCTTTAACTTCGGAGCTTTGATAGGGTTGGCTACCCAACTCCTCAAGCCTAGCCTCTATTCTTCTTTTGCTGTCGTCTATAACTTTTTGCTCGGGAGCCGGACCGGTTTCAGGGGTTTTCTCCGCTTCAACCCGTGGAACAGCCTTCTCCGGAATAGAAGCGGCTGGCTTTATGCCTTCTCCCCGTGTTTCCTGTTCTTGTTCGCTCATATCAGTTCACGACAAATTATTTGAATAAATCATCACCCTAAAGATTGGCGAAGTCAATACCAATAAAAAATTACCCTCTCAATCTCTTGAAGATATCCTCCTCAATCACGCTTCTCTGGCGTCCGTACTTTAACCGAGAAACTTCTCTCACGGTTTTCGCCGCCTCCGCGCTTCCGGCCTGCGGAGGCAAAGTTTTTATATTAAACGGTTTGGCCGGCTGGCCCCCGATAAGCATCTTGGCATAGGCGTTGTAATTATCGATGTTTATAAGATCGCTCTTGGAAAACGTCGGCTCGAACTCTTTTGCCAATTCTTCGGCGTCGGGAACGCCGACCCGGAAGGCGATTTTCGATCCGACGTTGCCGAACACGGCGTCTTTTATCCTCTCGGTCAACTGGGCGATAAACTGGTGGGCGATAATCAGGTTGAGCCTGTATTTTCTCGCCTCGGAAAGAATGACCGCAATGGAATCGGTAGTGAAGTTATGAAACTCGTCGATATAGAGGTAAAAGTCTTTTCTCTGGCTTTCATCGCTTATGTCGACGCGCGAGAGCGCGGCCATCAACAACTTTCCAACTATAACCATCCCCAAAAGATTGGCATTTATATCCCCTATTCTTCCTTTGGCCAGATTGACGACGAGCACCTTGCCCTGATCGATTATCTCGCGGAAATTGAACGCCGATTCAACTTGTCCGATAATCGGCCGGATGTAATCGTTGGCGGTAAAATTGTTGAATTTCGACGTAATGTAAGGAGTGATGTTCGCCAGAGCCGCCTCGCCTCCCGCCCGCACCGCTTCCTTTTCCCAAAAGTCGATGACCGCCGGATTCGTTATCCTTTTTAATTTCCGCTCCCGGTACTCCGCATCGGTGAACACCCTCGGCACCTCCATAAGCGTTGCCGGCTCGTTATGCATATCCTCCATTAAAAGCAGGAGCGCATTCTTCATATACTGCTCGAACATCGGACCCATCGTCTCCGGCGGGAAAAGCTTGTTAAAAATTCCTTGCATCTCGTTCACGATGAAAGTTTTCTCTTCCGGCCTGGCCAAATTGTATTCCAGCATATTAAGACCTACCGGTCGGTCGATGTCCGATGGATCCAAGACAATCATGTCGTCGTACCTTTCTTTCGGGGCCAAAGCCATTATGCCTTCGGCCAAATCCCCGTGCGGGTCGATTATCGCCAGCCCTTTTCCGTTCCGCAAATCGTTGACCGCCATGTTTTTAAGCAAAGCGGATTTTCCGGTCCCGGTCTGCCCGATTATATACAGGTGTCTCCGCCTGTCGTCTTCGGAAAACATTATCGTTTTCTTCTCCCCCCGAAAAGCATTTTCGCCGAGCACGACGCCGCTCGTCGGTAAGTTGGCCGGCGCCGGAGCCTCCTTGCCTTTCAGCCACTTTATTTTCTGAACCCCGATGGTCGCCGTGGGCAGGTGAAAAATGCTGGCCAATTCGGCGGCATTCAGCACCAAACTCTGGCTCTCGTCGAACTGGCGGAAAGAATAAGAAAACAAAAAATCGTTCGGCCTGCCGGCTTTGACGGCCGCGAGTTCTCCTCTCCGCGGCGCCTGGAATTGGGAAAAAGAATCGGCCACGGCCAAAGCCAGGCTCTCCGCGGCCGCATAATCTCCCGCCGAAGCGACTATGCGAAAGTTTACCTCAAAAAGCGGCTGACTGATCTTGGATTCCAAAGTTTTTATTGCCTCTTCATCTACCACCTTTGGTTGGGCCTCGGTTTCTTTTTTCTTTCCCTGCGGGTTCAACGCCGCCGAAATATCTTTTAAACCAAAACCGCCTGTCGCCACGGACACCTTTTCCAAGCTTTCCCCCCTCCTTAAGTCGCTTATGGCGCGCATTATATTTTTCTTACGGGAAGGGTTCGCCGGTCTGGCTACAACCTGCAGGGCCATTCCCTCGCCAACCTCGGCTAGGTTGGAAAGGCCGCTCAATATCGGAGCGAAGGTGTCGATATTGGTTTCCGCATAGGTTCTAATGGGAAATGCATAATAGCTTTTCTGTTTCAGATAAAAGCCGACTGCGACGCCAGCCGGATTGAAAATGTTATACTCTTCCGATTCCTCGACTTGAGCGTCGGCGAACAATCCTTCGATTTGCCGCTTGACCGAGGGAATCGAATTAGACGGAACCGAAATGTAAAAATGAATCTCTTCGCCGATATGCGGCACCGCCGCTTCCAAAGCGAACGGAAGTTTGGACCCGGAAAGCAAGCTGTACAGCTGGGCGGATTTATTTATTTCCTCTCGGAGGTCGGTTCCCTGTTCCGGCTGCTTTTGCGGAACCCTGACTAAAAGCAACTTGAACCGGAGGGATTCCAAAAGCGATTGCTTAATGGCCGCGCGTCTGGCAAAAAACAGGATAATGAGGAGAACCGCGAGAAGGAAAGAGCCAGCCGCGAAAATCATATCAATTTGCGCTCTTTCATTTCCGCGTAAAGCTTGTCGACTAAAGCATCGTGGAAGGCGTCGAGAACGAACGGTCCGGCGAGTTTGGCTTTTTTGGCTGCTTCTTCTACTCCGTTTTTAAACGCCGTTTCCAAAAGCGTTTCCACGGCCAGTCGAACTTCTTCCGGCGCCCGGTTGACGTAATCCGGAAGATAAGAAGATGGATTTACCCCGTCGCCGCCTGCGGGACTTTGCATTCCCGGCTGCGCCTGTGTTCCGTAAATCACCGGCCGCACCGCTTGCCTCAAAACCTCCCGCGATTTTTCTCCAGCGGATTTTTCCTTAACCTCGGCCGCCAGCCGAGCGATATCCGCCTCGATTGCCGACTGCGCCGATCCGCTGCTCTCGATTCTTTCTAACGCCATGAATTAATAATACCGCCCGCGAACACAAAACAAAAGAAACCCATCAAAGAATCGCGCTAAGCGCCGCAGCCTTAGTTCTGCCGTTGGAAATAAGCTTTTGCCACAATGGAGAAATTTTAAGCTCTTTTTTATCCTTAGAATTATCAGAAATTTCGCTTCGTATATAATCTTCGGTAAATCTTGATATGGTTTTATCGTGCTCCGGATTAAGATTGGCGAGAACATCATCCAATAATGCTGAATCGCCGACATCGGCATTTAAAAAGGCAGAATTGAGAAGATTTTCTACCGCGCTTTCGGCATACTCCTCACCGCCTCCTATGGCCTGAGCCAACGATATTATCGCTTTATACGCGTTCTCACATTCACCAACTCCCGCCGCGGTTGCCGCAATATAAAATGGTTTGGACTCCAGAGAATCGAGCGACAATAAAATTTCTTGCTTTATCGCCGAAGTAAGAAAATCCGGATGCGCCCTGATTGCCCCGGCAATGTTTGCGATGCTTTGAGCGTCAAAGCCGTGCTTAACCTCGTCTACGACGATCTCATCGATTTTCCGTCTTGGTATATTAAAAAAGTCCTCTCCGGAAATGGAGCGAACGGCCTCATAAAATCGATACTTTTCCTCTCCTATCTCATGCCGGAAATATCCGGCGATTTTTCCATACTCAGCGGCGTCAAAAAGTATCATGGAAGATTTAAGTTCGTCTATTCTCCCTTCGTGTTCCGCTACAAAAAACAAATCGGCAAGGAGCCGGTAAAAAGAATCGAATTCCGTTCGCATCTCGAACAAATATCTGTTTATATATTCCCGTCCTATTTCCGCAGTTCCGTCACGCCTGTTATTTGCTGGATTCTCAAAAGCGCTCTTAACATTCTGAAGATAGTTCATAATTTCATAAAACGAGGCGAGTTCGGTATGCAACCTGCCAGACCTTAGCTCGTCAAAGTTGGCGATTAGCTCTCCTTTCGAGGAAAAAACGACTCTCTTAGAACGGTTCACTAATGCGTCAAATTGCAATTTTTGAATCGTGGGAGAGCCGGTATCGATAGCCTTAAGGAAAAGATCTATTTCGTTCTTCATGTCTTTCTTCTTGAGTATCCCCCCGCGCGGTTTGTTATCAAACGCTTCATAGATAGAGTGTGTGTTTTCGTGGCGGATGCTCTCGGCAACATCCTTTGGATCGCTGGATTTCCTGATGATGTTGAAAATGCCCACTCCGAAATGCACGCCGTAATTGCTCGGGTCGTATCTCAAGCTTTCCATTTCTTCATCGTTCAATAGAAAACTTATGCTTAGACTGGAGAAAACGGTCGCTCTCCCGGTTATCCCGGCACTGAGATTCTTTATCTTGGGCGGCAGAGCAGCTTTTGCCGGATTTTTAACAAACTCCTCGTATCTCCTGGCTTTTTCTTCAAAAATAACTTTTGCTCCGCTTAAGGCGTTAAATAGACGTACGTCGGGATCGTCTTTTATTTCCCTGACCATTTCCCTTATTCTGTCCCCCTCACCGTCTAGCTTTTGCACTTCAGGAGAGGAAAGATCGTTGCCTAATCCGGCTATCTCAGCATCTATCTCCTCTATTTTCCTGCCAAGCCGTTCCTTCTCGTTTAATTTTGCAATTACGCTATCGCGATACCTGCCTAAAATATCGTCTATCTTGGCGTTCGCGTTGCGCACAAACTCTTTCCCCCTTATCCCCTCTTCATCGAGTGCGCCGCGCAGCTCCGTCATTACCCCTATCCTTTCCCGCAACCCACCGTAAAAACGATCCCTTCCTTTTTCTGCACCTACTTCGCCGGATCTTTCTGCGCCAGAACCCGCATGCTTTTCCGCGCTTATGACCTTGTAACCCGTTTCGGACGATGCATCAGGTTGGAGAAATTTTTCCATCGAAATTATTCCATTTTTCGCAAAGCCGCGACTCGTTCTTCTATCGGGGGATGCGTTGAGAAAAGTTTTTGCACCCAGGAAATTTTCTTCCGTCCCTTATAAGGATCGCTCAGCCAAAGGTGGGCGGTAGCCGTATTCGCCCGTCGCAAAGGAACGGGGTTTTGCTCTATTTTTTCCAGAGCGCTAACGAGTCCATCGGGATAGCGCGTTAACAGCACTCCGGAGGCGTCGGCCAGAAGCTCGCGCTTTCGGGAAATGGCCAGTTGGATAAGCGTGGCGATAATCGGAGATACGATCGCCAACCCCAAACCGACGACCAGGGCCAAGCTGTTGTCGCTGCCGCGTTCATCCCTGAACCCTCCCCAAAAAAAAGTGTTCAAAAGCCAGTTGGCCAGAAGGGAAACCATGCCTACCAAAACCACGACGACCGAGGAAACCAAAATGTCCCGGTTGCTGACGTGCGAAAGCTCGTGGGCGATTACGCCCTCAAGTTCTGTCTTATCCATTATTTTCAGCAGACCGGCGGTGACGGCAATAGAAGCGTGCTCGGGATCGCGTCCGGTGGCAAAAGCGTTAGGAGCCAGTTCGGGGACCAGGTAAATCCTAGGGGTCGGCAATCCGGCCGTAATGGCCAGATTTTCAACGACGCGGTAAAGCTCCGGGGCGTCCGTCTTGCTAATCAATTTGGCTCCGGAAGTCGCCAAGGCGATTTTGTCGGACCAATAGTAGCCGGCAAAACTGGAAATTACGCTGAAAATCACGGCTACGGCAAGTATGAGCGAGTTGTTGTAAATCTGGCTGAAAACAAAACCTAAACCGATAATGAAGACAAGAAAAATCGTGAAAATTAAATAGGTCTTCCTAATATTAGAATCTCGATAAGAATAAGCGTTAGCCATAAAATCACTATCAAAATATCTTAAAAATCGCCCTTCCGCAAATGCATTGCGGCCGGACGATTTTTATTGGATTCGGGGGTTAGAATTTTATCGCCACCGGCTCTTTTTCCGCCTCGGCGGTCGTTTCAAAGAATTTTATCGCTTTCACGCCGAAAATTCCGGCGATAATGTTGGTAGGGAAAACTTTTATTCTGGTGTTTAAATCCCTGGCCGTGGAATTGTAAAAGCGACGCGAGGCTTGAATCTTGTCCTCGGTGTCAGTCAGTTCATCCTGCAGTTTCAGGAAGTTTTCGTTGGCCTTGAGGTTCGGGTAGTTTTCCGCCACGGCGAAAAGAGTCTTCAGCGTCCCCGAAAGAGCGTTTTCCGCCCGATCCCTCTCCAACGGGCTTCCTCCTTGAGACACGGCCGCCCGGGCTTCGGTGACATCTTCCAAAACACTCCTTTCGTGTTGGACATAGCCTTTGACTGTTTCCACCAGGTTGGGAATAAGGTCGTACCTTCTTTTCAGCTGGACATCGACATCGGACATGGCCTCGTCCGCGCGGTAGCGCAAAGTCACCAGCCGGTTGTATCCGTAGACCAGCCAGAGAAGTATCAGAGCGACGATTATTAACAAGTAAATCATTTTAAGTATTAGTATTCTCCCATTTCGTCATAGCCGTGGCTATGCTCGTCTTTTTCCTTTTTCTCGGGGATGTCGGTGACTACCGCTTCGGTAATCAAAAGCATCGAGGCCACGGAAATGGCGTTTTCCAAAGCCGTGCGCGTCACCTTGGTCGGATCGATTACTCCGGCTTGAATCAAACCTTCGTACTTTCCGGTTAGGGCGTTAAAGCCCTGGTCTTTCTCGCTTTCTTTCACCTTATGCAAAACTACCGCTCCGTCATAACCGGCGTTTTTCGCGATTTGTTGAACGGGAGCATAAAGGGCGTCGCGGACTATTTTCATGCCGATGCTTTCCGCCTTGGCCGGATCGATTTCTTTTTCCAAAACCGAAGCGGCTCTGACTAAGGCCACGCCGCCTCCGGGAACGATTCCCTCTTCGATGGCCGCTTTGGTAGCCTGGATTGCGTCTTCAATCCTGTGCTGCCTTTCTTTTTGCTCGACCTCGGTGGCCGCGCCGACCTTTATCACCGCGACTCCTCCAGCCAACTTGCCCAACCTTTCCTGCATTTTCTCTCGGTCGTACTCGGATTCGGTCTTCTCGAGCTGGGCCTTAATCTGCGCAATTCTTTTTTCGATCGCACTTTTATCCCCCTTGCCGCCGACGATGGTCGTATTGTCTTTATTGGCGAGAACGCGGTGCGCTTGTCCCAATGCAGTAATGTCAGTGTTGGACAATTTCTTTCCGACTTCCTCCGAAATCAGTTCGGCCCCGGTGACAGCGGCGATGTCTTCAAGCATTTCCTTCTTTCTGTCGCCAAAACCGGGAGCCTTAACCGCCAAAACGTTGAAGATTCCGCGAAGTTTGTTCACAACCAGGGTCGCCAAAGCCTCGCCGTCAACGTCGTCGGCGACTATAAAAAGCTCTTTTTTGCCGCTTTGAATTATTTTCTCCAGCAAAGGCAGCAAATCCGAGATAGAAGAAATTTTTTGGTCGGTGACCAAAACGTACGGATTTTCCATCGCCGCTTCCATTTTCTCGCTGTTAGTCACCATATAGGCGGAAACGTATCCGCGGTCGAACTGCATTCCCTCGACCATTTCCTTGGAAAGACCCAGGGTCTGCGACTCCTCGACGGTAATCACCACGTCTTTGCCGACCTTATCGATAATGTCGGCGATCATTTGGCCGACTTCCGGGTCGCGGGCGGAATTCGAGGCGACCTGCGCTATTTCTTCTTTGTTGTTTATCTTCCTCGATGTGTCCTGTAGCGCCTTCACCGCGGTTTCTTTGGCTCTTTGAATGCCGTCGTAAATGGCCACCGTGTCGGCTCCGGCCGTGACATTTTTCAGCCCTTCGTTAATGAGTACTTGCGCGAGAAGGGTGGCCGTGGTTGTCCCGTCTCCGGCCACATCCCCCGTCTTGGAGGCCACTTCTTTCACCAAAGACGCGCCGATGTTTTCGACCTTGTCTTCCAGTTCGATTTCCTTGGCGATAGTCACTCCGTCGTGGGTAACTACCGGCGATCCGTAGCTTTTTCCGAGCACCACAGCCCTCCCCTTGGGACCAAGAGTGACTTTCACCGCGTCGGCCAGCTTGTCCACCCCGCGCTTCAAAGCCGCCCGCGCCTTTTCATCGAATAAAATTTGTTTAGCCATATGTTTATTTTGTAAATCAATAAAATCTGTTTGCTTTATTCCTCGACGATTCCGAGGACGTCGTCTTCGTCTCCGACCAAATATTTCTTTCCGTCCATTTCTATTTCGTCCGGACCGTATTTTTTGAACAAAACAACGTCTCCGACTTTCACCGACATCGGGATTCGTTCTCCCTTTTCATCGAGTTTCCCCGGCCCTGCCGCCAGGATTTTTCCTTTCATAGGCCTTTCCTTTTCCACCGTGTCCGGAATGACTATTCCCGATTTGGTGGTTTTTTCGTTTTCCAAAGGCTCAAGGAAAATATGATTGGAAAGAGGTTTTAGTTTTATCATCGCTTACTATTTATGTAAGAAATGGCTCTCTTGTCAAGATGCAGTTAGCACCGGCGAGCGGGCGCGGACGCGTTTTCTTCATTCGCTGGTTTTGGGTTCTGGCTTGAAGGCTTTCGCCCCGCGACCTACCCCTTAATCACCACCAGCGGCTTGAGGCGGGCAATTTTTCTGGCAATTCCAGCGTCAGCAACCACGCCCACCACCTCGTCTACATTCTTGTAAGCGAAGGGAGCTTCTTCAGCCAGGCCGGAAAACGATCCGGATTCAACCACGATTCCTTTCTTTTCCAGCTCCTCTTTGAGTTTTCTGCCGCCTATTTCCTTTTTCGCCCTGCTCCGGGACATCCTCCTCCCAGCGCCGTGGCAAGTAGAACCGAAGCTTTCTTCCATCGACTTTTCCTCTCCCAGCAAAACGTAAGACCCCGCACCCATGCTTCCCGGTATTAAAACCGTTTGGCCGGGGAAAGCCCTGGTGGCCCCCTTGCGGTGAACCAGTAAATCGTTTTCTATTTTGGCGATGTTGTGTGCAACGTCGTACACCAAGGCAAGTTCTCCGCCGGAACCCTGGAACACTTCCTGCCAGGCCTGTCTAACTTCGTAGGTTATGATTTGCCTGTTGGCCCAGGCAAAATTTGCGCCAGCCGCCATCGCCTGGAAATATTGCTGCCCTTCTTCGGCCGCAAAGGGGACGCAAGCCAATTCCCTGTCCGGCAGCTTTATTCCATAATTCCCCATCACCCGCATCATCAGTCTGACGTAATCCGTGGCGATTTGGTGCCCCAAGCCGCGCGAGCCGGTATGGATGAGTACTACTGCCTGGTTTTGAAAAAGTCCTAGCCGCCGCGCGATTTCGTTGTCGAAAATGTCGGAAACGTATTCGACTTCGACAAAATGATTTCCGGCGCCCATCGTCCCCAATTGGTCGCGCCCCCTGTCTTTTGCTTCTTTGGATACCAGTCCCGCCGACGCCCGATCTAATTTTCCGCCGGACTCGGTGTTTTCTAAATCGGCGGCGACGCCGTAGCCGAGCTCCACTATTCTTCGGGCGCCGTTTTCCAATATTTTATCGAATTCCTCTCCGCTAAATATTATTTTCCCGCCCCGACCGACTCCGGAAGGAACTTTGGCGTAAATAGCTCGCCCTAATTCGCGCAGCCTGGGCTTCGCGTCTTCCGCGCCGAGGTTCGAACGGAGCAAGCGGACGCCGCAGTTGATGTCATAGCCGATTCCGCCGGGTGAGATTATCCCGTCCTTTAAATCAAAAGCCGCAACGCCTCCTATCGGAAAACCGTATCCTTCGTGAATGTCCGGCATGGCCAGCGCGTACTTTTGTATTCCGGGCAACATCGCTACATTGACCAATTGCTGCAGAGATTCGTCGCCGACGATTTCCTCTAGCATCTTGGACGATGCGTAGACCCTGGCCGGGACGCGCATCCGCCCGTCGTAGGATTGGGGTATTTCCCAAAGGTAATCGCTGATTTTACGAAGATCGTTGATTTCCATAAATTATGGTAAAAAGTTCGATTTAAATATCGCAAACTATTTCCGTTTCCCACCTGCCAGCGGAATTTTGTCTGACGTCCGCTCGATGATAAGTGACCGCCTTAATGTCGTCGGCAAAACCCTCGACCTTTTCCCCGTAAAGATTGGCCTTTAAAGCGGTACTGGACAGCTCGTCGAAAGACGTTCGGCCGTAAGCCTCCCGGTTGCTCAAGGCCAGCCTGACCGCCTCGCTTAAGAAATCAACCAAAAGCGCGGTCTTGTCCGTGGAGGACACGCTTATTGTCCGGACGACCGCTTGTCCTTGTTCGCCTTTGGTCGGTCGGAGAAAGTCGAAAACGCCTTCCAGTCCGCTTTCAAAAAGATCGACGAAGTTGGAGCCTTCCAATTTCATCCTTAAGTCCGCAGTGTGTTCTAAAAACTTATAGGACATGGATACGAACTAAGCGAAAATGTGATAATTGCCGTGCCAAACGAAGCGAAAATCCCGTTGGTTAAATTATAAATCCTAAATCAGAAATAATAAACACGACTTTTATTCCTCTTCGTCGCGCGGAGCTTCCAGGCTCAACGGCTCTACTTCCATGCTTTCGCCGCCGATTTTTACCACGTCCTTGTCTATCATCTTCAGCTTGGCGTATCCCTTGTTATACGAGCCGACCGCTCGGCCAAGGTGCGTGCCGACGTCTCTAATGTGCTTTTCATATTCCTCCAGGCGGCGTCCCAGCTCGATGACGTTTTTCCTGATTGCTTCGGCCGATTTGTTAAACTCGATTTGTTTCAATCCCTGAACGACGGTTTGCAAATACGCGAGGAACGAAGTGGGAGAAACGACGATTACTCTTTTCTCGTGCGCCGCATATTCGATGAGGTCCCGCGCGGCAACGGAGCCGACCTTGTTGATGAGTAAATCATAATAAAGGGCCTCGGAGGGTATAAACATAAAAGCAAAGTCGATGGTCCCCTCTTCCGGCCGGACATACTTGGAGGTTTCGTCTATCCTGGTTTTCAAATCGGAGCGCAATTGGTCTTCCAGCCTCTTTTTTTCTTCCGCGGTTGTCGCTTCCAGGAGACGGTTATAGTTTTCCAGGCTGAATTTCGAATCCACCGGAATTATTTTTTCACCGTAAAAAACGGCCGCGTCCACGGCCTCGCCGCTCTTAAATTTGTGCTGCAACTCGAAGCTGCCCGGAGGCAGGACGTTCCCCAAAACGGTTTCCAAGTAATATTCCCCCAATACTCCGCGCTGTTTCGGGTTTTTTAAAATATCCTGCAGGCCGCGCAGCTGGTCGGCGAATCCGATCACTTGTCTGTTGGTTTCGTCCAGCCTGGTTAGTTTCTCGGTTACTTCGCGGACTATTTTGGAACTTTCGCTCAACTGGGTTTGGGAAATCTTGGACAAGTCTCCCAACCGGCTGTCCATCATCCGGCTGATTTCGTTTATCTGGTTTTGAATCAGTAGCAGGGATTCTCCTTCGGGTTCCTTCCGGCGCAAAAACAAGGCGTAAAAAGCCGCCGCGACGATTAAACCGACAGCCATACCCAAGAAGATGTCCATCGCCTATATTATAGCTTATAACCCTTCGGCTGTAATTCGCGCCGGCCGAGCTCCGGTTTTGCGACTCTTAGGAGTTGCCCAAAATCCCAGCCGGAATCTTCCGCCGAGCATTAAGCGTATTTGCGATTCCAAGGCCGGGAAGGTTCCCAAAACAATCATGTTAATCGGCGTCAAAAGCCACTGGACAAAGTAAACCACGTAGTGGCGGGCGGTGAACCAGCGCGGTTTCGGCGGGAGAAGAGACAAGGTTAAAATTCCGGAAATAACGATGCCGAAAGATCCGAGCCACATAAGATATCTAGTCACGTGCGGAAGGTTGTAAGACAAGACCGTCCGGTTGAATTCCCTGCCGCCCAAAACCACCGGCAGCCAACCCAAAGAAATGAGCAAGGCACTCGTCGCCCAAGAATAAGATCCGCCGAAAACGCTGTAAGCGCGGTAAAGTTTATCCTTTGGCGACATCCTCCCGTTCTTTAAGAATTTCAGCATGATGTAAGGAAAGTTTTCCACGCCCCAGGCCCAGCGCCTTTGCTGTTTGTAGAGGTTGCGGACGGTTTGCCAAAAATTGGATCCGACGTTGACATCCATCGAAACCGGATATTTCAAAGGGACCACGCGCCAGTCTCCGTCGTAGTGTGAGAAGAGCTGCCAAAAAATGTGCGAGTCTTCGGAAACGACATCCGTGTCCCAAAACCCGATTTCCGCCAACGCCCTGAAAGGGGTGGAGTGCGAAGAAAAGGTCACCATGTGTTCCGGCCGCGATTGTTCCATCATCCCCCAAAAAGTGGTCGAGTAAGCCATTACTCTGGCCAAAGCGGGAGATTCGAAAATGTTGTTGTTGAAAAAAGGCACCGGCTGGTAACTCGACCTTTGGGGATGCGGAGCAATGAGAAAGGCGTGCGTCAACGCCGCAAAGTATCCTCGGGCAATTTGCGTATCAACGTCGAAAACGGACACCAGGACTTTTTCGTAATCGAGTCCCAGCCGGTCGATTATCTTTTGCTGCGCCTCCCTGGCCGCCCAGGTTTCGTTGGAACCCTTGCCGGGTACTTCGTTGGACAACCCGTCGGGGTGGGAAGTCACCAGGAATTGGAAAAATTTTCCGCCGTATTTTTCCCCAATTCGGCGGCCGACTTCTTTCGCCCCCTCCCCCGCTCTAGCCTCCTCGGCCAAAACCACGAGCATTTTTTCCTTGGGGTAGTCGGCTTGGAGCAGCCTCTCAAAGCTTTCCTCCACGATTTCCAGAGGCTCTTTATACATCGGCAGGATTATCAAGTGGTAAATTTCACCCCAGCGCTCCGCGGTTCGCGGATCGATTCGCAGCTTTTTCAACCAATCGGTTTTAATGTTCTTCCGCAGCTCTTTTTCGGTGGACTGCAGGTGAAAATAGAAATAAACGGTCTTCAAAAGCCAGTAAGTGTCGAAAATGATGACAAAAATGGCGGCGTATGAAGGCAAAAACCTGGAAAAAGCCACATAGGTCAAAATGGTGATTATGGCCAAAGCGGCTGGAAATATTTCCCAAAAACGCTGCGCTTTCATACAGGGTTGGAATTTACAACCAAATTAAGTATATTACAATGGCAGTCTGGACAGTTATCGGCATACCGGCCCCCATCGTCTAGCGGTCAGGACAGCGCTCTTTCAAGGCGTAAACACCGGTTCGACTCCGGTTGGGGGCGCAACAATTAGCGCGTCATTGGGTATTTTTTAATCCGTCCTTATGTGCACCTTCTTGCTTTTCTCGCGGCGCAGTTTAGGAAGGCGTACGGTCAATACTCCGTTTTTCAGCGAGGATTCGGCGCGGTCGGCATCTATTTCCTGAGGCAAAATAATGGAACGGGAGAATTTTCCCCAAAAGCACTCTTGGAACAGGTAATTACCCTCTTCCACGGAATGATTTTTGTGGCGCTCCCCGCGGATGGTCACCGACTCTCCGGAAACGTCTAAATCAATATCACTCGGTTCGACTCCGGCTATCGTGGATTCGACAATAAATTCCGACGGAGTCTCATACACATCCACCGTAAGCTGCCCTTCTTCTTCGTCCGCAATATTAGCGCCGTTTTTCTCTATATTAATTGTAGTCATTTAAGAGAATATTTTTTCTTTTACGGTTTTAATTATATCAAAATCTCGGAGAAGGAAAATGGCGGCTATCACCAAAACGATGCTGGGATAAATCGGCAATCCGGGAAACCCCAAAATCAGCCAGTTAAAAGCGGTATGGAGCAAGGTTGCTATAAGCAGTCCCCGCCAGACGCGGCCGCTGGCCCAGTAAAAGCCGACGAACCCTGAAGAAACGGCATGCAGCAGCGTCGCCCCGATGAAACGGAGGATTATTAAATCCGGCAGCGCGGAGAAAGCCGTGCCGCCCAATTCAAAAAAATTTTCAATGGCGGAAAAACCCAAGCCGACGGTAATGAGGTAAATCATGGCATCTATCGGTTCGTCGAAATTGGGATCATTCCGCAGTAAAACGCGCGCGGACAAAAATTTAGATGTTTCTTCGATGAAGGCGAACAGCAAGAGGCCGACGATGGAATAGTAGCCGATGTTGAAATCGGCCAGCGCTCCTTTAAGCGCATATTCCACGACAATCGCCGCGGCGGAAGCCATGAATCCGCCCAAGAGAAAAAATTTAACTATTTCCCTCCCGGGCTCCGGCCTGGCGGAATCTTCCCGCAAAAAGAAAAGCAGCCAAATCAAGGTCGGCAATAGACCGAAAGCGGCGGCGACCACCAGTTTAGCTATCGCCATTTTTCAACCATTAAAAGCTTGTTTTTATTTTCCGGAAGCAAGCTCCAGATTTCCTCGGTGACGAAAGGCATAAAAGGATGAAGCATTTTTAGCTGTTCTTTCAGCATCTTCATCAGCACTTCTTGGGCCGCAGCCCGGTCCGCTGCATTTTCCGAATTTAATCTCGGTTTCAGCGATTCTATGACCTTATCGGCGAACACGTCCCAAAAATAGTGGTAGAGCGCGCCCCCGGCCCGATTGAAATCGAACTCGTCCAGATGACGCGATACTTTCTTTTTCAGGGCCTCGACTTCGGCTAAGCGCTTCTTGTCCTGTGCAGTGAGCTTCGGTTTGACTTTGGCGGGCTGGAAATTCAAAACGGCGAAACGGCTGGCGTTCCAGATTTTGGTGGCGAAGTTGCGGTAGCCGCGTATTTTGTCCTCTGAAATCTTAATATCGTTCCCGGGCGCCGAACCGATAATCAAAGACAGACGCACAGCGTCCGCGCCGTATTTTTGGCTGACCTCCAGAGGGTCAATTGCATTATCCAAGCTCTTGCTCATCTTTCTTCCTTGTTCGTCCCGCACCAGTCCGTGCAAATAAACCTTATGGAAAGGAATGTCACCCAAGAGATACCCGCTCATCAAAATCATCCGCGCTACCCAGAAAAACAAAATGTCGTAGCCGGTTTCGAGGACGCTAGTGGGGTGGAACTCCGAGAAATCCTTGGTCTCCCTGGGCCAACCCAGAGTGGAAAATGTCCATAACCCCGAGGAGAACCAGGTATCCAAAGTGTCTGAATCCTGGATCCAGCCGGGGCCTTTCGGCGGATTGATTCCGCAGTAAGTTTCCCCGTTCTTATACCAAACCGGTATCCGGTGCCCGTACCAAATTTGGCGGCTGATGCACCAATCCCGCAGGTTGTCTATCCAGTGGAAGTATGTTTTTTCAAACCGCTTGGGCAGGATGGCGATTTGGTTGCTTTTGACCGCGGCTTTCATCATTTTCTTCAGCGTAGTCTTCTCCCCGCTTTTTATTCCTTTGATTTTAGATTTCGGCAAAGCGAACTCCCGGTTCACGCTCACGAACCACTGTTCCTTGATCTGCGGTTCTATCCTACCCCCGCCCCTTTGGTTGACCGCCACGTTGTGGACGTAATTTTCGTCGAATTTTTCGATTAGCCCCAAACTTTTAAACTTTTCCACTATGAGCGGCCTGGCTTTGTTAATGTGCATTCCGGAAAACTCTCCGGCGGCCGGCAACAGTTTCCCGTTATAATCGATAATTTGCTCCTTATCCAAATTATGTCTTTCGGCAATTTCGAAGTCGGTGGCGTCGTGCCAGGGAGTGATGGTCATTACTCCCGTTCCGAACTTCATGTCCACGGCCTTGTCCTTGACGATAGTGGCGGTAATCGGTCCGTTTATCCACTCGACTTTCAGCTTTTCCCCATCGCGGTATTCGGCATATCTTTTATCCGCCGGATGCATTACCACGTACTTGTCTCCGAATTTCGTTTCCGGCCTGGCGGTGCCGATGACAAAAGGACCGAACTTCAAATAATAAAACGGCGTCTTTTCCTCGAGATACTCCAGCTCGTCGTCAGAAACCGTAGTTTGCATCTTCGGATCCCAGTTCACTATCCGCGAGCCTTTGTAAATCAGCCCGCCGTCGTACATTCTTTTGAAGGCCGTGCGCACTGCCAGGCTTCTTTTTTCATCCAGAGTGTAGGCCTCGCGGCTCCAATCCACGGAGGTTCCCATTTTTTTCATTTGGCGGACAATCGTGTCGTGGCTGTTTTTCGCGAACTCCTCGACGCGTTTCAAGAACGCCTCTCTTCCCAAATCGTATCTGGTTTTTCCTTCCTGCTTGAAAAGCAGGCTTTCCACCTTGGCTTGCGTGGCAATGGCCGCATGATCCGTTCCCGGAAGCCACAGGGTTTTCAACCCCCTCATTCGCGCGTAACGCGCCATAATATCTTCGATGGTGAGCATCGCGGCGCTGCCGATGTGCAGGGTTCCCGTCACGTTCGGCGGAGGAAGAACTATGGAGAACTTCTTGGCATTTTTCGCCGTCACGCCTTTTCGAACGCAAATATCCGGGTTGAAATACCCGGATTTTTCCCACTTGGCGTAAGTCTTATCCTCTAAATTCCCATAGTCGTATCGCGTATCCATTAGAGATATTTAAGGGCAAAAGGATAAAAAACGCAAAAGGAACAAGGTTTTATATTCTAAGTTCCAGACGCCGGATTTAGCGTTCGAAATTTAGATGATTAGGTTGGCTTGAGCCGATATCCTGCGTTTTTTGCCGCGCAGTTTCGCAATGTACGCGGCGACGCCGATCATCGCGGCGTTATCGGTGTTGAATCTCATTTCCGGAGCAAAAAATTTTATTTTCTCCTTCCGCGCCGCTTTCTTCAGCTCTGCGCGCAGGCGCTTGTTGGCTGCCACGCCTCCCGAGAGAATAATTGATTTGGCTTCCGCGTCCGCGGCTGCCCGTACGGTTTTTTTAACCAAGACTTCCACGGCCGCTTCCTGAAAAGAAGCCGCCACATCGTTCCTTTCCTTCTCCGTCTTTGCCGGATGGTCCCGCAAATAATAAAGCACTGCCGTTTTCAACCCGGAAAAACTGAAATCGTAATTTTTTTGATCAAGCATCGGTCGCGGGAAGAAAACGGAGGCGCTGCCGGCGCCGGCCGCTTTTTCAATTTCCGGTCCTCCCGGATAAGGAAAATCAAGAAGCCTTGCCACTTTATCGTACGCTTCCCCTACCGCATCGTCCCTGGTCTCGCCCATTCGTTTCCACTCCGTCAGCGATTTCATTTTTAAAATCAGAGTGTGCCCGCCGCTCACGAGAAGCGCCGCAGCCGGAAAAACCTCGCTCGGTTTTGCGCGCCTCGCTCCGCTGGAGAGCAAAAAACTGAAAATGTGTCCCTCGAGATGATTCACACCCAGCAACGGCTTTTTATATTTTTTGGCTAATTCTTTGGCAAAATTGACTCCCGTCCAGAGAGCGGGTTCCAAACCGGGGCCGATCGTCACGGCAAGCAGGTCTGCTTTCCTGATGTCCAGCCCCTTGGCGGACAATTTTTCCAACAAAAGGGGAAGATTTTTAAGGTGTTCCCTTTTGGCCAAGTTCGGAACCACCCCGCCGAAGGGCCGATGAACAGCGATTTGGGAGGAGACGACGCTCTCCAAAACGGCGAACTTCGGATTTTTCAGACCGCCGCTCGCCTCAACAACGGCCAAAGCCGTCTCGTCGCAGGATGTTTCTACGGACCAAATAATCATAAAAGCGGTTCTTTAAAGAAACTAACAAAATAGAGGCCGCTAGTCCAATACCGAATCTCGGTTATCAACAAGAACGCCCTTGCAACAGCGCGCCGCAGAGGTATCATTTTATTAGGTAATCCCTCAGTGTTCCGTTTTGCCACCGAAAAGAAAAGTGGCAAGTTGCCGCTCAAAAAGCCGTTTGCAGGAGGTTCTCCTACGGAGAAAAACAATGCCCAAGGAGTCTGTAAAAAAAATAACAAAAAAAAGGAAAACTGCTTCTAAAGCCGCTTCCAAAACCATTCAATCAAGAAAGAAACCTGACAGCGGAAAGAAAACCGGCAAAAAACCTCGAGAAAGAAAAAAACCGAGTTTAAGCAAACTACTGGTCAAGGCTGAAGAAAACCCAATCATTTCTCCATCAACGCACAACGGCTGGGAAACCTGGCAAACTTTTAATCCCGGAGTCATCCTGCTGGACGACAAAGTTCATTTTTTATACCGCGCCATCGGCGAAGATGCGGTCTCGCGGCTGGGATATGCATCGTCGACCGATGGCCTAACGATTGACGAACGCCATCCCCGCCCGGTGTATGAACATCAGATTTCCGCGCCGGTTTTTAACCCGTATTCTTTCGCCTCGGGCGGAAGCTTCGGCGGAAGCGAAGATCCGCGCCTGGTTAAGGTAGACGGAGACGACCGCGTTTATATGACTTACACCGCGTGCGACGGCGGATTAGGAGTAGCTTTGACCTCCTTGCCGGAAAAAAGTTTTTTGCAGAAAAAGTGGAAGTGGAAAAAACCGGTTTTAATTTCTCCTCCGGGTGAAGTCCACAAAAACTGGGTGATTTTTCCCGAAAAAATACACGGCAGGTACGCCATTTTGCACAGCATTTCTCCCGATATATCCATCGACTACCGTGACGATTTGGATTTTAAAAACGGGGAATATATCAAAAGTTTTTACAATCCCCGCGGCGGAGGGAAGATGGGATGGGAGAGTTGGATCAGGGGCGCCGGAGCGCCGCCGATTAAAACCAGGGACGGCTGGCTTCTGTTTTATCACGCGATGGATAAGGACGATCCGTGGAAATACAAGGTTGGAGCCATGCTTCTGGATTTGGACGACCCGACAAAAATTTTGTACCGGTCGCGGGAGCCGATTCTCGAACCGGAAGAAAAGTATGAAAACAACGGATTCAAATCGGGAGTAGTTTACGTTTCCGGAGCAATAGTCAAGGGCAGCGACCTTTTTGTCTACTATGGCGCGGCTGACAGCTATGTCGGCGTCGCTCGCACCAAATTAAACGATTTCCTAAACGAACTAACCAAGGGAGAAAAAGTAAAATTGGAACCGGTCAAAATTGTGAAGAACAAAAAGAATGTTCGTTAAGAGATTCGCCGAAAACCCAATATTAAAACCTAATCCCAATCAATCTTGGGAGGCAGAGGCGGTTTTCAATGGCTGCCCTATTGAAAAGGGCGGGAAGATTTTCCTCCTTTACCGCGCCGTTTCCCTACCCCACTACCACACCTCCGCCCAGTCCAGGCTTCGTGTTTCGGACATCGGCGTAGCGGAAAGCAAAAACGGTTTTTCGTTCTCCAACCGCAGGCGACTCGTCATTCCCGAACATGAATGGGAAAAGTTCGGCTGCGAAGATCCGCGGGTCACAAAGCTGAATGGCAAGTACTACGTTTTTTATACGGCTCTTTCCGATTGGCCGCCGCGGGCGGAAGGAATCAAGGTCGGCTTGGCGATAAGCAAGGACTTGGAAACGATAGCCGAAAAGCACCTGATAACCCCATTCAATGCCAAGGCCATGGCCATGTTCCCGGAAAAAATCAACGGCAAAATCTGGACCATTCTCACGGCCGATACCGACCGACCGCCGGCCAAAATAGCGCTGGCTTCTTTCGACGATGAGGCGCAAATGTACGATCCGGCGCACTGGCAAAACTGGTACAAGAACATCGATAAGCACGTCCTTCCTCTCCTGCGGCGGCCCCAAGACCACATGGAGGTCGGCGCTCCTCCTTTAAAGACGAAAAACGGCTGGTTGGTCATTTACTCCTATATTAGGAACTACTTTTCGGCGCAAAAAATATTCGGCATAGAAGCCGTGCTCCTCGATTTAAAAAACCCCTTGAAAATAGTGGGCAGAACCAACTTTCCGATTATTTTGCCAGAGGAGTATTACGAAAAATACGGTTTTTCCCCCAATATAGTTTTCCCGTCGGGAGCTCTTATTAAAAACGGCGTAGTTTACATTTATTATGGCTCGGCCGACACGACCTGTTCGGTGGCTTCCGTCCCCCTTTCCCAATTGCTCGAGGAGATGGCGAATCAAAAGACTGTTTCAGGAGCTTTTTCCCGGCCGAAAGAAAACCCGATACTGTCTCCGCTCAAAAACTCGTCTTGGGAAACAACGGCAACCTTCAATCCGGCAGCCATTTACTTGGAAAACAAAGTCCATCTCGTCTACCGAGCGATGTCGGCCGACAATACTTCCGTCATGGGATACGCACAAAGCCCCGACGGCATTCGCATAAGCTACCGATCGCCGGACCCGATTTATACTCCGCGCGAACCTTTCGAGCAAAAAACGCAGCCTGGCGGCAATTCCGGTACCGAAGATCCGCGCTTGGTCAAGATCGGATCCAAAATCTACATGTTCTATACCGCTTTTGACGGAAAAAATCCGCCGCGAGTGGCTTTGACGTGGATAAAAGACGCCGATTTCCTGAAGCGGAAGTGGAACTGGGCAACTCCAGTCCTGATTTCCCCGCCCGGCATCGACGACAAGGACGCCTGCATGTTTCCAGAAAAAATAAAGGGAAAGTACGCAATCATCCACCGTAGCGGGGACGACATCGACCTTTCCTTCCATAAAAATCTCGATTTCGAAAAAGACGGCTGGCTGGAAGAGTACCGCTGGGTTATGCCGAGAAGGGGCTTTTGGGATTCGAGGAAAGTCGGGGCGGCCGCTCCCCCGCTGAAAACAAAAGAAGGGTGGGTTTTGATTTATCACGGCGTTTCCGAGGAAGACGGAATTTACCGAGTCGGCGCGCTTTTGGTCGATTTGCACGACCCGACGACAATACTCGGCCGCACGGACTACCCTCTTTTCGAGCCGCAAGCGGTTTATGAAAAGCAAGGAATTGTGCCGAACGTGGTTTTCCCTTGCGGAGCGGTGCTCGTGGATAAGAAAGTGTTTATGTACTACGGCGGAGCGGACAAGGTGGCCGGCGTTGCCACAATATCCATGAAAGACATCATAAACTCCATTAAACACTGAAATGGACGGAAAAGAAGGCGGAATCGTGCCGAAGCCCTGGGGGGGATATCTGCTCTTAGAAAGTTCCCCGACGCACTGGTTAAAAAAAATTTTCATCAAAGACGGCGAAGAAACCAGCCTGCAGAGCCATCGACTGAGATCGGAAGCTTGGATAGTTCTTCAAGGAAAAATCGCCGCGGAAAAAGGAGAAAACCTGCTGATTTTACGGGAAGGAAAGGTCGATGTCGTCCCCGCAGTCTCTCGGGATAGAAGCAAACGAGAAGCACCGGATACGGGGGTTGGCCGATTCCGTCGTTTTGGAAGCCGCACTGGGGGCACCCAACGAAGAGGACGTTATTCGCTACGAGGATAAATACGGAAGAGTCAACGGCAGTAAAAAGAAAATCGTGGTAGCTGTCAGCGGCGGTTTTGATCCGATTCATATCGGCCACATCCGCTTGTTCCAAGAAGCCAGAAAACTAGGCGACGAACTGGTTGTTGTTTTGAATAACGACTATTGGCTGAAAAATAAAAAAGGGTACTCTTTCGCCAAGGAAGTGGAAAGAAAAGAAATAATCGAGTCGATAGATTGCGTGGACCGGGTGGTCGTCACCAAGCACGGCCCGAATCCCGTGGACACGAGCGTTTCCCGCGAATTGGAGGAATTAAGACCGGATATCTTCGCCAACGGCGGGGACCGATTTGCGCACAATGTTCCCGAAGCGGAAATTTGCGCTAAAATAAACTGTAAGATGGTTTTTAATGTCGGCGACGGCGGAAAAATTCAATCCAGCTCCTGGCTGCTCGGGGGATATAAAAAGCTGGCTTTACTGGACGAAAAGGCCGTTATCGTGGCGGGTAAGTCCGTCGTCTTTTTCGACCTGGATGGAACTTTGACTTTAAGCAAAGCCGACCTGGATGAAGAAATGTCCGGACTGCTTTGTCGCCTGCTCGAGAAAAAAATGGTAGTAGTGGTCGGAGGCGGAGGGGTAGAGCAGCTTCAAGGGCAGTTTCTAGATAAACTTGTTTGTCCGAAAGAAAAGCTGGTCAATCTTTTTATCCAGCCGACCTCCGGCGCCAAAATGTACCGCTACACTAGCGGCGGCTGGAATTTAGAATATAGCAGGGATTTAACCAAAGAAGAGAAAGAAAAAATAATGAGCGCTTTTCCCAAAGCTCTGCGGGATACTAGTTACGTCGAGCCCGAAAAGATATACGGCAATGTTTTGGAAGATCGGGGAACCCAGATTACTTTCTCGGCTCTCGGCCAAAAGGCGCCGATTGAGGAAAAGCTGAAGTGGAACAAGGAAAAGGGTGATTTGCGCCGCCAGGTGAAGGAAGCGGTCGAGAAATATCTGCCTGAATTCGAAGTCCGCGTCGGCGGATCCACCTCGGTCGACGTCACCAAAAAAGGCATCGACAAGGCGTACGGCATCCGCCAGTTCGCGCGCATTATGAACGTCCCGATTGAAAAAATGGTTTACGTCGGCGACGCCATTTACGTCGGTGGGAACGATTACCCGGCCGTGAAAAGCGGCGTGGACACGATATCCGTCGAGAACGTCGAAGACACGAAGTACTTAATCAGGAAGTTTTTGGAGATAAACAAGTAGCTGGTAATTTACACGAAATAAGAATAAAAAACACGCGACGAGGCGCGTGTCTGTTGCTTTGGTGCCCGAGGTGGGACTCGAACCCACAAGTCCGTGAGGACAGAGGATTTTAAGTCCTCCGCGTATACCATTCCGCCACCCGGGCATTGATCGGATTGTAGCAAAACGGGGAGTCGGAAGCCAGACGCGCAGAATCAACTTTCTATTTTCAAGCTTCTTATCTTTTCCAGCCGGCGGCGGTGCCTTTCTTCCCCGTCGAAGTCGGTTTGCAACCAAACGCTGACGATTTTCTTAGCCGTCTCCAAATCGATGAAATCGGCCGCAAGCGCCAAAATATTGGTGTCATCATCTGTGCGCGAAGCCATAACCTGATCGGGCGAAATAGCCAAGACGGAGCGAATCAGCGGATATCTGTTGGCCACGATATCCATACCCGCTCCGGATCCGCAAAACAACACGCCCCGGCTTCCCAAAAAATCGGCTCTGACTTTCTGCGCTACCGCGGAGGCGTAATCCGGGTAATCGTCTTCCGGAGCCAGCGTTGCCGCCCCTAAATCATTAACCTGATAGCCGCTCTGCGTAAGGTAGGCCTTAACCCCCTCCTTCAAATTGAACCCGCGATGATCCGCTCCCAAATAGATAATCATTTTGTATCTTCAATCTAATTTCTAAAAACCGGCTGATCCGCCGACGCTGGTGCTGGTACTATTATTAATAATAAACCATCCGGGCAGTCCGACGTTGCCAGCTCCGTTTTCTTTCTGATACTTGGAAGTTTCAAGGGGAACATAAATTTGGAATTGGCCGGGAGCCGGATCAAGCCGCACTGCATAGTAACAGTATCCTCCGGGGGAGGAAGTCATGCACAGCATCTGATCGTTTGCTGGATCTATAGGCAGTTCCGGTATGGGGGAGCCTGTGGGCAGGGAGGAAAAATTTATCGGAAGCCACCCCGTTCCATCGGTGGATGTCGATTCGGAAACTTCGCATGTTCCGCCGCCAGGAAAGGATCCGCTCCCGCCGCTGCAGTAATATCCAGCCTTCCAAGCACTGGGGTTCGGAAAAGTATTGCTCGTCCATGTCGACATGGCCGTACTTAAACTTAGGGCATCCTGCATTCTGGCCGCATCCCTAGCCTGCTTAATTAATTGGGAAGGATTAAGAATAACAGTGATGACAATCGCTATCAGGATGGGTCCGACTAATCCAAGCCAAGCGGAAAACTCAAAAAATCTCTTATTACCCGCAACTGGAGATGACGCCAACTGAGGCTTTGCCTCTGCCAAATTTTTGTAAAGAAGAAATTGAAAAGCAACGACAACGGATCCTGCAACCAATTCAAATATAAAAAGTAAAACAACGTCCAAATACACATTTATAAATTTGGATAAATTGACAATTATCCCAGCGCCGACCAAAACCAAGAGGAGCAGCAATAACCTGCCTAACACTTTCCACCAACACCCGGCCACATATTCCTTACTCCGCAGCAGCGCGTTAATCCCTTTTTTGTCTTCAAAAACGAGGATGTAATATCCAAACATCACCCAAACAAGGAATATAAGTCCGGGAATTATCCCCATTACAAGCCCGCCAAAAACAACCAGCGCCATAAGCAGCCCTACCCAAAGGTACTTCCAAAAAATATTGAACGCTTTACCGTATGATTCTACTATCCCGCTCCCCCCGCTGACTGCATATATTATTGCTATAGTACTAGCTGCGGATAATATGATTTCTAGAAGGAACAAAATAAAAAGCGGGACTATCGCAATGGAAGTTTTTGGAATGATAAAAATCACAAGGCTGGCGACAAGCGGAATGGCATAAATGCCCATTAACACCCATGCTTTGCTTTTGAATAAAGACCAAGCCTCATCAAAAAGCTGGCTAAAACTTTTTAAATTTAAGGGATTGCGATTAGCAAACGGTTGCGCATCGCTCGTGCCGTTGCTTTGCGGGGCAGGGTTATTAACGCTTGTCTGAACTTCATTTTGCGCGCCGCTTGGAGCGGTAGACGGCGCAAGATGAGCTTTTATCTCATCGTCCTTATACCCGGCGGCTTTTAAAAGCCGTAAAATCGCATCATCGTTATACCCTTTATTGCGAAATTCGCTAATGAGATTCTTTAAATCGCTGCTTTCCATGTTTTTGTCCGCTATGCGCTTTCAGTGTATCATCTGGGCGTTTATGCAGCAACGCCGATTCTATCTAATAAGGGCGGAAACGATAAACGGCGCCAAAGCTCCCAAGACGATGACAAAGACAAAAAATAGCCTGTCGCCCGCGACCGGCTTGTCGGCCAGCTCCGGTTTGACCGCTTTAAGGGAAGAATAAATCGAATAGACGAAAACGAAGTCGAACGGAACTATGACCAGCTGCAACGCCAGGCTCACCACGTAATTGATCCCGCTTCCCAAAAGCATGGATATTCCCCCTACCAAAGCGTCCGCGAAAGCGATTAGAAGAAGCAGTAAAAGCATCCTTCCGAAAATTATCCACCAGTACCCCGTCGCATATTCTTTGCTTCGCAAGAGGGCGTTTAAACCGTTTTGGCTTTGGTCGGCGAAGACGTAGGGAGTAAACAAGAACCAAACGCCGAAAACGACGGCGGGCACTATTCCCAGTAGCAATCCTCCGAGCACAGACAGCAAAAACAGCAAGACAATCCAAGCATAGCCGCCTGCTCCTTGCAAAGATTTCCAGTAAGCTTCTTCCGTTTTTACACCCTCGCCGTTCAGCGCGAAAATCGCGGCCAAACTGCCGAGAAACAGAGAAACCAGCGAGCTCAAATACCCTAAAATAGCCAGCCCGTCCCAAAAGAAGCGAGCGGTGCCGGAACCGGTGACGGCGGCGTTGAGAAAAAGCGCCGACAGCGCCAGCGCGGTTATCGGAATGATAAAAATTTCCGTCAAAACGGCAGCTTTGGTTTTGTATAGTAAAAGTGTTTTTTGTACCGTTTCGGCAAAGCTTTCAACATTCGGCAAAGCCGGTCTTTTTTTCACGGCCCGCGCTGCCGAATCTTTGAGAACAACCGCCGTTCCGCTTCTTGGTGCCGGCAAGTTAATGATTCCAGCGCCGTTCTGGAGAGGACTATTGGCCAAAGCGGAGCGTACGTCGCTTTCGTGGTGTCCGGTGGAAACCAAAATCTTCAAAATTTCGCCGTCGTTCGCTCCCGCCTCCCGCAAAGCGGATATCCGTTCTGCCAGCGACCGATAATCCTCTTCCATTTCCGTTTTATTCCAATGCAGCCACTCTCTTGACGTGCTTGACTAGCGTCGAAACGTATCCCCACTCGTTGTCATACCAGGAAAGAACATTGATCAAATCGCCGTCGATAACCTTAGTGAAGCCAAGATCGACGACCGCGCCGTACGGCTCGCCTATGATGTCCGACGATACCAATTGTTCTTCGGTCACTTTGAACACTCCTTGCCAGCGAGGTTCGGCCGCCGCTTTGCGGAAGATATCGTTTATCTCTTCAATGGACGTTTTCCTCTTCGCTACGAAAGTAATCGAGGCTATTGAGCCGGTGACAATAGGAACGCGAAAGGCCAATCCGTCGAACTTCCCTTCCAGTTCTCTGATGGCCCGCGTCACCGCCACGGCGGCGCCGGTAGTCGAGGGGGTTATATTTTGCGCTGCAGCCCTTCCCCTGCGATAGTCGTGTCCCTTTGCGGGACTGTCGACCAGCGATTGCGTGGAGGTATAGCCGTGAACGGTGCTCAGCACGGCTTTTAATATGCCGGGGTTCTCGGACATCACTTGTATGACCGGAGAGGAAGCGTTGGTCGTGCAAGAACCGTTGGAAGTCAGAACCACGGTCTGCAATTCTCCGTCGTTCACACCCATTAACACCGTCTTGCCTTCGGTTCCGTCGGCATCCTTAGCAGGAGCGGTGATGACCACGCGTTTGGCGCCGGCGGCAAGATGCGCTTTGGCTTTTTCAAATTCTTCGAAGAAACCGGTCGATTCCACGGCGATATCTATCCCCAAATCCTTCCACGGCAGCTGGGCCGGATCTTTAACCTGCAGGATTTTTATCGTTTGTCCGTCGACGACCAAATTGCCGTCCTGCACTTCGACCTTCCTGTCGAAATTGCGATAAACCGTGTCGTGCTTCAAAAGATAAGCGAGGTTGTCGATATCTCCCAAATCATTGATGGCCGCCACTTCTATTCCCGGATCGCCGAAAATCTGGCGGAAAAACAGGCGGCCTATTCTTCCAAATCCATTGATTGCTATTTTCTTCTTATTCATCGTTTATTGTGATTGTTAACTTATCGACTAATTCATCGGCAACCTTGGAAGTATACCAATATTTTCAAGTTTTTTATATGCTCCGCGAGCATTTATTGCCGCTTGTTCGGCCGATACCCTTTTCTCCTTGATCCGCCGCAGGATCTGTTCCCTGGCTTCCGAAGCAATCCGGCGGGTTTTCTTCATCGATTCTCATCGATAATCGGACTCTGACTTTTCTTCCAAATTTTGAGGCAACGGTTACCGCACTACTTGGTTTTGTTGGTCTTAGCTTCTTTAGAAAAGAAAAAACGTCTCCGAAGAAATATTAGAGACTGGTGGCAATCTGGTCGTTTGGATAT
>JAMCXR010000011.1 GCA_023474185.1 Patescibacteria group bacterium
ATCCCTTGATTCTGCAAGGAGCTGGGCGGGATTCAATACTACGACGACTACGGCGGCGAGGATTCCTATGACGGCTATGCTTATGAGGAGTTCGATGAGGGTGAAGGAATCCTTGGAGGTTGTTGGGGAAGCCATGATATATGGATATTAGCAGAATACGTTGGGGGGAGGAATATATATATAAGGCTATTCCGACGAACGGTGGGGCGGAGGAATTTACATCATTTTTTGCCGCCGAGATTTTCGATGATAGCCACCTCTATCGGAACAATGGGAAACGGGCTGTAGCGCATCTCGCTGTAGGCTTGGATCAGTGATTTAATCAGAGGAACGTCCTTCTCTAGCTTTACCAACTTGGCTTGCTCTTTCATTTCTTTCAGTTCGTCGTCCGTAAGTTCCTGCTCGAAGATGGAGCTTATGTTCGGATCGAAGTGCAACGAAAGAACGCGACGCAGGTATTGTAGCAAATCCTTGGTGAGCTGCACCATGTTCGATCCGGATTCGTCCATTTCTTCTATGAACTTTATCGAACCCTCCAAATTGCCTTCCAGCAGCTGACGGGACAAGAAACCGGTTTTATTCAAACCAACCTTTCCCAGCACGCTTTCCACTCCGGAGAGGGTGACTTCTTTTTCAAAAGACGAAACTTGCTCCAGTAACGATTCAGCATCGCGGAAACTCCCTTCGGCCGAAGCCGCAATGAGCTCTAAAGCGCTTTCCTCCGCCTTGATTTTTTCGGCATCGGCGATTTTCCGCAATTCTCCGGCAATTAATTTCAGCGGCGCTTTGTGGAAATTGAAGCGCTGGGTGCGCGAGACGACGGTTGTCGGCAATTTATCGTACTCAGTTGTCGCTAAAACGAAAATCACGTGTTCGGGCGGCTCTTCCAGGGTTTTCAGGAGGGCGTTGCTGGCTTCTTTGGTGAGCTGGTGAGCCTCGTCGATAATATACACCTTGTAGCGGTAAGAGCTCGGGGCGAGCTTGATGCCTTCCTTTAGGTTGCGCATTTCGTCGATTCCGCGGTTGGAGGCGGCGTCTATTTCCACAACATCCAGGGCTTGGCTGGCATCGATTTCGAGGCAGGGCCGGCATTTGTTGCAGGGTTCGCCGGTGTCGTGGAACTTTTTATCCTTCATTCTGGTTTCACAGTTGGCGATCTTGGCCAAAATCCGGGCGGTGGTGGTCTTGCCGGTGCCTCGCGGTCCGTAGAAAAGATAAGCGTGGCCGATGCGGTCGGTTTTGGCTGCGTTCCGAATGACTTCGGAAATCTCCTCCTGGCCGACCAGATCGGCCAGAGTCTTCGGCCGATATTTTCTGTAAAAGGTGAGTACCATAACATTCATTATATAAAAACCGGTTTGAAAATACAGCCAAGTCAGACCGGGTTTTTGAGGCAGACCGGAATTTAAGGTAGAATGCACGAGGAATCATGGCGGAGTACGAATTGGAAATCGATGGGTTCCACGGGCCTTTGCATAAACTGCTGGAACTAATCGAAGAAAAGAAAATGGAAATAAGCCGGATCAGCCTGGCGGCGGTCACCGGCGATTTTTTGTCCTACATCGACAAGCTGAGTCGGGAAAATTCCGGATACATCCCGGAAGTGATAGCCGACTTTATCACGGTGGCCGCCAAGCTTATTCTTTTAAAGTCGCTCTTGCTGCTTCCTTCCAACGTTTTTGCGAGCGAGGATGAAGAAGAAGCGGCCGAGCTGGAATTCAGGCTTAACCTTTACCGCGAGTTCAAAGCGGCGGAAAAAAATATACGGGCACTCTGGTTGAAGGAGGAAATATTTTCCCGCCCATTCTTACGCAACGTCGAACCAGGATTTTACTTTACCCAAAAAGTATCTCAGGACGAATTGCTGGCGGCCGTGAAAAAGGCTTATTCGGATGCCGCGCCCTTTTCTGCGACCAGTGAAAAGCGAGAAATCAAAATTGCCAGCCTGGACGACAAGATACGAAGCTTGGTTGAGAAAATCAACAGGGTGCTGAAGTCTAGTTTCGGGGAATTGACTAAAGACGCTCCGCGTGAGGAGCTGGTCATCGTTTTCCTTGCTCTGCTGCACCTTTTGAAGGATAATGCGGTAAATGTCCGGCAGGACGAGATGTTTTCCGAAATCATAATCGAAAAAATCTGACATGGACAAAGAACAGTTAAGCGGAGCCGTAGAAGCGCTTCTTTTTATTTACGGAGAAGAAATGAGTTTTAAAAAAATATCGGAAGTTTTGGAAGCCGGGGAAAAAGAAACGCAGGAAGCAGCGCGACACCTGAAAGAAAAACTTGAAACAAGCGGGGGGCTTTTGCTTCTTCTTACGGGAAAGGGGGCGCAACTGGCCACCAAGCCTGAGTTTTCGGAATTCACCAAGAAAATGGTCAAAGAGGAAATGGACTCCGAACTTTCATCTGCCAGCTTGGAAACCTTGGCGCTCGTTGCTTATCTCGGACCAGTCAGCCGGGCGGAAATAGATTACATCCGCGGCGTCAATTCGACTTTCATTTTAAGAAGCCTTTCCGTTCGGGGGCTGGTCGAAAAAAAAGCCGACCCCAAGCGCCCGGGGAGTTTCGCCTATGAGGCGTCGATGGGGTTTTTGAAACATGTCGGGTTTGACACCGCGCTCAAACTGCCGGATTATGAAAAATATCGCGGTCTGCTTAAATCTCTGCGGGAAAATAAGGAAACCGGAGAAGGGGAATCTGCGAGGAATTAATGGTTATGAAATCACCTGTTAAAATCGGATTGCTCGTTTTTGCGGGAATCGCTTTGCTGACGGCCGTTTTTTACGCCTCGGAGCCGCACCGTTCTTTGTTAACCGGCAGATCCTCGGCAGTGGAGGCCGCGACTTCCACCATAGCCACTTCCACCGATACCAAGCTGGACATCACCGCTCAGGCTTACGGCGTTTATGACTTGAACGGCAACGAAATAATAGGGAATAACGTCAACGAAGTTTGGCCGCTGGCCTCGATTACCAAGTTGATGACCGCGGAAGTGGCCACCCAGCTAATAGCCACAGACACCCCAATCGAAATCACAAGCAGCACCTTGGATGAGGTAGGCGGGGATCGCCGTGTGCAAATCGGACAAATTTACTCTTTGTCGGAAATAATGAAGTTGATGCTCGTCATGTCCGATAACGCTTCCGCTCAAGCCATTGCCGATCATTACGGAAATTCAGAGTTCATAGCGGCCATGAACGCGGAGGCGAAATCTTTAGGAATGAACCAAACCACGTATGCCGATAGCGTCGGCCTTTCCAACG
The DNA here is from genome assembly GCA_023474185.1 of Patescibacteria group bacterium. GTDB lineage: Bacteria > Patescibacteriota > Minisyncoccia > UBA6257 > Colwellbacteraceae > JACWAO01. The sequence continues at coordinate 3,264 of JAMCXR010000011.1, forward strand.
GCAGCGTGGGCACCGTCGCCGATACGGCCAAATTGGTTTCTTATTTGTGGAACAACAACAAAAAAATTCTCGACCTGACGACTATCGCCACCGGCTACGTGCATCCGGAGAATAATGCCGCCGAGCACTTTATCATTAATATCGATCAGCTTTCCGGCCACCCGGATTTCCTGGGCGGAAAAACGGGAACCACTCCGGACGCCAAAGACAACATCGTGGCTGTTCTGCATCGGGGGGACGTAAACGGCGGTCAGCCGTTCATTGTTGCCGTTTTTGGCTCGACCAACCGCTACGCCGACGTTAGTAAAATAATTTCCGCCATACCGCAATGATGCTGGAATCAGTCAAGGTGATAATCGTCACTATAGCTGCTTTCCTCCTGGCTATGGGGATCTCGGCGCCGGTTTTGCGCATCATCAGAAAGTTGAACATCAAAAAGCAGATCAGGACCAGCGAAAGCGCGCCGATTTTTTCCAAGCTGCACAAAAATAAAGAAGGGACACCGACGATGGGCGGCATCATCGTTTGGGCGACCGTGCTCATCATGGCTGGTCTTTTCGCAGTTTTGCACGTCTTTTTCGACAGTTTTTGGGGATATTTGAGTTTTTTGAACCGCTCGGAAACCTTTCTGCCTCTCGCGGCGCTGATTTTAGCCGCGGGCATTGGGCTAATCGACGACCTGCTCGGCGTTTTGCATATCGGCCCGCACGGCGGCGGCTTGTCGGTCAGGCACAAGATAGCGGTTTATTTGTTCATTTCCCTCATCGGTGCCTGGTGGTTTGCAGTCAAGCTGCAATGGAATACCTTGTACATCCCGTTCGTCGGTTATTACCACGTTGGCTGGTGGTACATACCGATTTTCATTTTTATCGTCTTTGCCAGCGCTTTCTCGGCCAATGAAACGGACGGGCTGGACGGTCTCTTGGGCGGGGTTTCTCTTTTTGCTTTCGGCGCGTTGTCAGTCATTGCTTTTAGCCGGGGAATGTACGATTTGTCGGCCATGACCGGAGCGATTTCCGGAGCCCTTTTGGCGTTCCTCTGGAACAATATTTATCCGGCCAAGTTTTTCATGGGCGATACCGGGTCGATGTCGTTGGGTATCACGCTTGGGGTAGTGACTATGCTGACCAACAGCGTTTTTTTCCTTCCGTTTTTCGGGGTGATATTAGTCGTCGAATCGCTTTCCGTTTTAATCCAGGTTTTCAGCAAGAAAGTTTTTAAGAAAAAAGTTTTCTTGTCCGCGCCCATCCACCATCATTTCGAAGCTCTGGGTTGGCCGGAGTCGCAAGTGACGATGCGCTTCTGGATTATTTCCATAGTTAGCACCGGACTGGGTTTGGTTCTATACTTTTTAAGTACGATTTACTTGCGTTAAAAAATCGGAATTCTTCCATGAGTTTGCTGATAAGAAATGTGCAAATAATGGATGGCAGAGGGGGGAAACCATACAAGGCCGATTTACTGGTCCAGTTAAACAAAATTTCGGCTATCGGGAACTTGCGCGGGAAAAGCGCCAGCAATTACCTTAACGGCTTGGGCAATTATTTGTTGCCGGGATTTATCGATCCGGCGGCGGTTCCCGACAGGCATTTGGATTTACTGCTCGATCCCGGCCAAACGTGTTCCCGGAAAGAAGGAATTACCACCGTCGTCGGCGGCAGCGGAGGAGTTTCCTTGGCACCGTTGATTTACGGCCGTTTGGACGCTCTCGCCAAGTGGGCGGAGGGTTTGAGTGTTAACACGGATTGGCGCACCTTCGCGGATTTTTTAAAATCCCTGGACCGCTTGAAGCCTGGAATCAATTTCGGGAGCTTCGTGGGATATGAAACCATCAAAGAAGCGATTACCGGCGGAGAAAGCCGGGAATTGACCAGAAATGAAGCAAAGGTCATCCAAAAAGTGATAGACAGAGGACTGCGGGAAGGGGCCTTCGGCGTTTCCTTTTCCTCGGCCTGCGCCAATTATCCGAAAACCGAATTGAAAGGCGTACTGGCCCAGGTCTCCCGGCACCGCGGAGTTGTTTCTTTGTCGCTTGACGTTAAGAAAGGCAGGGACGAAGCGCTCAAGGCGATTGGCGCCGTGAACGGCCGTGGCAAAATGAAGATATTGGTCACCGACTTTTTCCCGGTCGTGGGTTACGAAAGTGTTTTCGAAGACGTAGTTTCTTCCCTGACGGATAAGGAAAACATCAAGTTTGTATTGAAAACCTCGCCTTACGTCCTTTATGAGGCTTTAGACATCTTGCCGGAATGGCTGACGAACGGCCGAGAACGGGAAGCGGCGGCATCCGCCCTGAAAGATGCGGAAATTGCGGCCAAAATAGAGCCGGAGCTGAGCTGGTTGAGGCCGGAAAAAACCATAGTCGTTTCCGCTCGGACACATGGCGTTTTAAACGGAAAGACCCTGGGAGAAATATCCGAAATGTATGATTTGCCTCCGGGAAAAGCGCTTCTCAAGACGCTGACTGCCTGTAAGCTCCGAGTGACGTTGGTTTACCCGTCTCTTAATGAAGAAACCTTGCTGAAACATCTTTCGGAAAAAAACATCCTTCTTTCCAGTTATGGCTATTCCAGCTTGCTGGGAGAAGCGGGCAAGAGCGTGGAGCGCGACTGCTTTGTCAATCACTTGAAGTCCGCGGCCCTCTTGGGGGAGGAAGCGTTGAGCGGAGCCGTAAGACAAATCACTTCTGCGCCGGCTAAGTTTTTGAACTTAGCCGATCGCGGAGCAATCAAAGAAGGGTACGCCGCCGACCTGCTTTTGGTTGATAAGGATAATTTCCGGGTAATCGAAAGCGTTGTCGGCGGTATCACCGGCCAAGGAGTTGCGCTGCATCACCAAGGTTAGCAATCACTTGCGGTTGGCGTTCGTTTGTTTTCGGCGCCGTTGCCGATACAATTAAAAGAGTTTTGCAATCGTCATGGTTGGAAGAAAGCAGGTTGACTACATAATTTTGGTAATCACCATTCTCCTGGTGATTTTCGGGCTGATAGAGTTGGCGTCCGCTTCTTCCGGCTTGGGGAAGCTGCAGTTCAATAATCCGTATTATTACCTGGAGCACCAAGTAATCTACGGGTTAAGTTTGGGGCTGGTCGGAATGCTGGCGGCCATGCTTCTGCCTTACAGGATTTTGCGCAAAATAGCGCCGACGCTTCTCATTATTAATGTCGTCTTAATACTTTTGCTTTTCACTCCGCTCGGCGTGAACGCCGGAGGGGCGGAAAGATGGTTGCGCTTCGGCAAGCTGGAATTCCAGCCGACGGAGTTTATTAAGGTGACGCTAGTCCTTTATTTGGCCGCTTGGCTGGCCGGCAGCCGCGCCGACCGGCGCGGCTTTCAAGAAGGCTTGATTCCTTTTATCGCCATCGTCGGGTTTATTTCAGCCATTTTATTGTTCCAACATTCCACGAGCGCGACTATTTTCCTTTGGGCCGGGGCGGTGACGGTTTATTTCGTCGGAGGAGCCAAAACCAAATATTTGATTTATGCCGGCGTGGCGGCCGCCGGGGCCTTGGCCCTTTTGGTGCTCATCACGCCGTACCGCATGGAAAGGGTTTTGACTTACCTCCACCCGAACCAAAACACGAGCGGAGCGGCCTATCAAATTAACCAGTCGCTTATCACCATCGGCAGCGGGGGTTTTTTTGGTGTCGGCTACGGTCAGTCCAAAACCAAGGAATATTTACCGGCCAGAATAAACGATTCCATTTTCGCCATCATCGCGGAAGAGTTCGGCTTCTTGGGGGCAATCGTTTTGATTACCGCGTATCTTTTTTATGTTTTGCGCTGCTTTATTTTAGCCAAGGAAACCAGAGATGTGTTCGGCAAGCTGGTCCTGGTCGGCTTTGCCGCGGTAATCGGCGTGCAGACTTTCGTGCATATCGGCGCCACTTCCGGCTTGATCCCTTTGACCGGCGTTCCATTGCCGTACATCAGCTACGGGGGAAGTAGTTTGGCGGCATTTATGACCATGTCTGGTATAATCTTGAACATCAGCAAAAATGCGTAAGATCACGGTATTATTGACCGGTGGCGGAACCGGGGGCCATATTTATCCGCTGGTGGCGGTTGCCGGCCGATTGAAAGAAATCGCGGAGGCGGAGGGTGGCGACTGGCGCTTCGTTTATCTCGGTTCTTTTGGAAACTATCGGGAAGCGCTTCAGGAAAGCGGCTTGGAAGTCCGCGGCCTAGCAGACAGCAAGCTGAGGAGGTATTTTTCGCCGGCTAATTTTATCGAAGCGCCTAAATTATTTTTAGGGTTCGTTCAGGCCTTGTGGCAGGTGCGCCGTTTGCGGCCGGATGTTTTGTTCAGCAAAGGCGGGCCGGGGGCGTTGCCGGTAGTTTTGGCAGCCAAAATTTGCGGGGTGCCGATAGTCATCCATGAATCGGATGCCGTACCGGGGGTGACCAGCCTTTTAACCAGCAAAATGGCCGTCAAAGTGCTGGTTTCTTTCCCTTCCAGTTCCGGTTTTTTCCGCCGACCGGTTGTCGTCACCGGCAATCCGGTGCGGGAAAAAGTGCTAACCGCGGCCGGAATACCAGGAGCGGCAGGTGCCGTTAAAAAACGCTTAGACCTTAAGACAAGTAAACCCGTCTTGCTGTTTATGGGGGGGTCGCAGGGGTCGGTGCGGATCAACAATTTTATTCTTAACAATTTGCCGAAGCTCGCCGATCGCTACCAGATCCTGCATCAAACCGGACGCCTGAATTACAAGAACGTTTCCTCCGCCGCGGAGGAAATTCGCCGGAAAGGCGCCGACCTGAAAAATTATCACACCGCCCCTTATTTCGGCGATGACGTTGGCGCCGTTTTGTCCGTTGCGGACCTGGTGATCAGTCGTGCTGGAGCCGGCGGAATTTTCGAGCTTGCGGCGCTCGGCAAACCGGCTATCCTTATTCCGCTTCCGGAGTCCGCGCAGAACCATCAGTTGGCGAACGCCAGAGAATACGCGGCAGCCGGCGCTGCCGAAGTGATGGAAGAAAAAAACCTGACTCTTGGGCTGTTCCTCCAAACCGCGGAAGGTATCCTGTCCGACCGCCAAAAAAAAGACCTGATGGCAAAAGCCGCCAGGAATTTTGCCAAGCCGGATGCGGATTTGCTGATTGCCCGTGAAATAGCCGAATTGGTTCGGAAAAAAGTTGGCCGCCGCTAGGGAATTGTGTTAACCTGGAATTATGGGAATAAGCAATTTTGGCGCTGCCGGCATATCGCCGCTTGCGCTTGCCGTAGTCGTTTTATGGACGCTGCCGTGGAAAGGATGGGCGCTGTGGAAGGCCGCGAGAAAAAACAGCTTGGCCTGGTTTATCGCCTTGCTCGTTATCAATACGGTTGGCATCCTCGAAATACTGTACATCTTTATTTTCAGCGAGGCGCGCGTAAAAAACAAGTAAAATATGACTCAAAAGGCCGGGGCCGCTGACGGGAATTTGGCGCAAAGGAAAGCGAAGACTCTCAAGGTGCTGCGCGCACTGAAGAAAATTTACCCCGCTCCCAAAATGCAGCTGCGTTATTCTAATAATTGGGAGCTGTTGGTGGCTGTCGTTTTATCCGCCCAGTGCACGGACAAGAAAGTGAACGAAGTCACCGCCAAGCTGTTCAAGAAATACAAGCGATTTGCTGATTACCTGCGGGCCGACCGCCGGGAATTCGAGAGAGACATTAAACCGACCGGTTTTTACCGCAGCAAGACCAAAAGTATTCTGGCTGCCGCGCAAATCATCCAAAAAAAGTTCAAAGGGAAGCTGCCGAAAACGATGGAGGAAATGGTGACCATTCCCGGGGTGGGCCGCAAAACCGCAAACGTCGTCCTTTGGAACGCATACGGAGTCATTGCCGGAATAGCCGTCGATACGCACGTCCGCCGTTTGGCGCGTTTGCTGGGACTGACTAAAGAAACAAATCCGAATAAAATAGAACAGGATTTGACCAAACTTATCCCTCGCAAGGATTGGCCTTACATCACCTACGCTCTTATCCAGTACGGGCGGGAATATTGTCCGGCCAGACCGCACAAACATTCCGCCTGCCCGCTGTCAGTGATTAAATAAAAAAAGAGAGGCTCCGCGCTAACGCGGAGCTAGTCATTAGAAGGGAGTGTGTAGTCCTGACAGAACCGGTAGGAACTTTCCAGGAAGTCCAAAAGGCGGTTTTGATATTCCCGTGGAACCTCCGGAAGGCGCAGCAGACAGAGGATCCGCCTAGCTTGCTGCATTTTCCTCGCCTTGCTTTTGGGCAGAGAGGAATGCCGCTTGATGAGCGTTTTCCGCAACGAGGCGTTTTCTTTGGCGTAGAAATCCATTCCAAGGATTTTGAAAATCTCCCCGGTTATGTATTCGGCCAATTCTCCTCCCTTGCTTCTGCCGGTCAGGTTCTCCAAAATCCGGAACAGAGCGTACCTGACACCGATCTCCGGAATAGTCGTGCCAGGCTGGCTGCTGTTTATGGCAGCAAGTCTTATTTCAGCAACGGCTTTCTTAACCCAGATTTCAGCTTCCCTTTGCAGTTTGGAGACCTGATGCAAAGACATCGACTCCTTTCATGGATGCGGATAGTGATGAGCAAAAACTCACTCCCCCCAAGCTTATGGCAATTTTGTTGCGAAGTCCACTTTTACCGTCTAAAATTTTCGTATGGCGGAACTATTGAAAATAGGAGCTCACCTTTCGCGGTCCGGCGGATTCGGCGAAGTCGTTTTTAAGGCGAAAGACATGGGGTTGAACTGTCTGCAAATTTTTGGCTCCTCGCCGCGTCAGTGGCAAGTCAAATATCCGTCGGAAAAAGAAGCAAAAGAATTCCGCGAATCAAGAAAAAAAGCCGGAATAAGAGAAGTCTATTTGCACGCCGCTTACCTGGTTAACCTGGCCTCGCCGGAAAAAGAGGTGTTCGACAAATCGGTCCGAAACCTGGCCGCGCACCTTAAGATCGCCGAAGAACTCGGTGCCGACGGACTTATTTTCCATATCGGCTCCGGTAAAGAGCTTCCTAAAAGTGAGGCGATAAAGCGGGTGGCTGAGGGAGCAAGGCTGGTTCTCTCCGAAGTCCCTGGGGAGACCAGACTCATCCTGGAAAACTCGGCGGGCGGAGGACAGAAGTTAGGCTCTTTTCCGGAGGAGATAGCGGAAATAGTCAGAGCCATTGGCTCCCAGCGCGTGGCCGTTTGCTTCGATACGGCCCACGCTTTGGAGGCCGGACTAGTGTTGGATTATTCCGAAAATTCCGTAAAAAATCTGATTGGAAGATGGGAAGAGTCGATTGGTTGGAACAAGACGCCGGTCATTCATGCCAACGATTCCAAAACCGCGCCTGATTCCCACCGCGATCAGCATGAAAACATAGGCGCTGGATTCATCGGTCCAAGCGGGTTTAAAAAATTGGTCGCCGAGCCGCTGCTGCGCGACAAGGCTTGGATTCTGGAAGTGCCCGGATTCGACGGAAATGGTCCGGACCGGAAGAACGTCGAACTGCTCCAACAGTGTTTCACTTAGAGTTTGTTGTATAATATTCGTAATGCCGAACGGACTGGGGGAAGTGAAAAGCGAGGCAAAAAAATATAAAAGGCGAGTTGTGGAATCAGACAGCAGCTCTTATTTTAACCGCTTTCGGTTTAGTGGCCGGGCTGGCCTGGAACAGCGCCGTCTCGGCGCTGATTGCTTACTTCTTTCCCGTGAGCGCCAGCGGTTTGATCGCCATTCTTCTACGCCGTCATTCTGACCGCCCTTTTGACTTTCTTGGCCTACGGCTTAAAAAAAAGAAACCAATAGTCGAAAATAAGACAAAAAAGACACATCAATGAAACATTCGCTGCCGCAATTGCCGTACTCCTTCGATGCTTTGGAGCCATATCTCGATGCCAGAACGATGGAGATACATTATGACAAGCATCACCGAACCTATGTCGACAAACTGAACGCCGCCCTCGAGAACTATCCCGAACTGCAGGAACTGGAGGTTGGGGAATTGCTGAGTGATTTAAGTCGCGTTCCGCAGGAAATCAGGACAGCCGTGCGCAATAATGGCGGCGGCCATTACAACCATTCCGCTTTTTGGAAGATGATGAAGCCGAATGGCGGCGGCGAGCCTGGTGGAAAAATCGCGACGGCGATAAATGAAAAATTCGGGAACTTCGCCAAGTTTAAGGAAGAATTCGCCAACGCCGCGACAGCGCTTTTCGGTAGCGGTTGGGCATGGCTGGTAGTCGACAGTGGTGAGCTGAAGATAGCGCAGACCAACAACCAAGATTCTCCGGTAAGCGACGGCCGAAAACCCATTTTAGGCCTGGACGTTTGGGAACACTCCTACTATTTGAAGTATCAGAATCGGAGGCCGGAGTATATCGCTAATTGGTGGAACGTGGTTAACTGGGATCGGGTTGAGGAAAATTACAAGTCCTAATCTGGTATTACCAGCCGATAAATTTTCTGGCCGTCGGTAAAATAAACGGTGTTGCCGGCGTAATCGTAAACATAGCTAACGGTCACCGAAGATATTTTTACGGTATTCAACGGTGAGTTTCGGCCGTCGATTTCGCTGAAGTAGAGACTGTCTCCGCTTTGGAAAAACAAGTGGGCGTCATCCGCGTACCAGGACAGGCTGCTCGGACTGATAGGCAGTCCGGTGGCCATTTTTTGGCGCTCGCCGCTCAGGAACGAGTATTCCGTGATTGTCCCGTCGGAGGCAATATAAGCCAGCCCTTGGCTATTTGAGGAAGCGACCATCGCCACAGTGTCGGTGGCCAGAACTTCCGGTGCTTGACCGCCGCTTAAAATAAATAAATTGCCGTCGTTGTACAAAGCCAGTAAGTCGCTGGCCAAAGGGATCAAATTGCGCACGCCGCTGTTGTCCGGCGGCGCCACGCTGAATTTGCGATAAATCTGGAAAATGGCGTTGTACGATTCCAAGCCTCCCTTGTTCAACCAGTAAATCTCGTTTCCCGAACTGGCATAGGCAGAAACTCTTCCGGAAATCAAAGTGGCGGAATGCTGACCGAGGTTAAGTCCGTATAAAGCCAGGTTGGTTCTGACCAGCAGGTATTGATTGCTGACAGAGGAAAAACGGATGTCGGTAATGTATTCTCCCGGTGAAAGCAGATTTAAAGCATCGGCGTAAAATTCGGCCGACAAGTTGATTGGGGAAGAGTAATCGACCGGCCCGGACAGATAATATGCATCCGCTAGATAACTGTAAGTGATGACCGCTCCGGAATTGCCGGTGTCGATGATTTTGTTGCCCACTAGTTTTTTGCCGTTCAAGTATAGCAAGCCGTTGCTCAAAACGACCGCCAGGTTGTCGCCGGCCAGTTTCAGAGAGCTTATTCCGGATTGCAGGGTCGAAGTGGCGATGCCGGCTGCAGAAACCCTGGCCGCATCCTTGGGGACTAAAACGACGTTATTGTAAATCGTCACGATGCCGGGCTTAACCTTGATTTTTTTGTTCCAGGCCGAATAACCGCTTGCCGACACCGATAGGTCGTAAGTGCCGCTGGGCAAGTTGCCGATAAGGGTTCCGGTATTGATGAGGTCGGAGGTGTTAGGCGTCGGCTTTCCGTCCAGCGTCAGCGAGGCGTTTAGCGGGCTGGTGGCGACATAAATGCCCCCCGTCGCTTCAAACGATAACTTTTTGAAATTAAACCTGTCGCCCAATGCGTAAAGAATGAAAAAGCTTCCGAGCAGAAGAAACAAAAAAAGCATGACCAGAAGCAATAGCCGGCGTTTCTTCAGGTTCATTTTATGATTTTAATCCTGGCGCCCAATCGGTTGAGGCGGGAGCAAATATCTTCGTATCCCCGGTTGATAGTGTAGACGTTTCTCAGAGTGGAAATCCCTTTGGCGGCCAGCATGGCGATTAGGATAATCGCCGCCGGGCGCAACGCCGGCGGAGCGACTACCTCGGCCGGCCGTAACGGAGTGACGCCCTTCACGAAAACCCGGTGCGGGTCGGCCAGGGTGATGTCGGCTCCGAGTTTGGTCAACTCCGTGTAATAAATGGCGCGGTTTTCGTAAACCCAGTCGTGAATCAACGTTTCTCCTTTGGCCTGGGTGGCGATGGGCACGAAGAAAGGGAGGTTGTCGATGTTCAAACCGGGAAAGGGCCGGGCTTCTATTTTTTCTTCTAGCGCTTTCAACTTCGACGGGAAAGTTTTGATGTCCACCAGATTGGTGAAGCCGTTTCTCGATTTGTACCTTTTTAATATTTTGTAACGAAAACCCATTTTTTCCAGTTTTAAAAGTTCCAGTTCCAGAAAATCTACCGGGCAGCGTTCAATGACGATGGAAGAATTGGTGGTGGCGGCGATGCTTAAGAAGAGCATCGACTCAATCGGATCTTCGCTGATGAAAAACTCGGTTGGCTCGTCAATTTCCGTCCGCCCGGTAACTTTCAAAGTGGTGGTTCCTATTCCTTCGATGCCGACGCCTAATCCCTGCAAGAAGTAGCAAAGGTCCTGGATTTGGTAGTTGGCGGAAGCGAACTTTATCGTCGAAGTCCCCGGAATTCCGGCCGCCGCCATAATGGCGTTTTCCGTGGCAGTGTCCCCGGACTCGTAAAGAACCACCTCGGCCGGCCTGAGCTTTTCGGCTGAAATTTCGTAGGAATCGGAAATAGCTTTGATTTTCACCCCGAATTTTTCTAGGGCGAAAAGATGCGGCCGGACGGTTCTGGCTCCCAGCTTGCAACCTCCGGGTTGGGGTATTTTAAAATAGGACTGCAGATGAACAAGCGGCCCCAGAAACAAAATCACGCTCCTTGTCATCATTGCCGCTTCCCGGTCGATGGACGACAAACGGAGTCGGCCCGCCTTTATTTCCACGTCTCGGTCGTCGTTAACCCACCGGACGCCGACGCCGATGCTTTTCAGGACCTCGATGATGCGATTAACTTCCTCAATGCGCGGCACGTTGCGCAAGGTCGTTAGGCCTTTGTTGAGGAGCGCCGCCTGAAGCAGCGCCACGGCCGAGTTTTTCGATGAATTGGTGGAGACGGTGCCGGAAAGCTTGCTTCCCCCTTCGATGCGGAAATTCATGGTTTTGCCCGGCATATGCCACATTATATCCCCCCTGCCGATTTAATGCCAAACGGCCTTCGGTTTTCCGCTTCCTGTCCAGAATTTTTAAAAATTTTTTCAATCAAGGTCGTTTTTTTTGACAGAGATTTCGAAACATAATAATATCTATTTTGTATTATGTTTACTCGGAAAATCGGGATAGATTTGGGAACTGCCAATACCGTGGTTTTTGTTCCGGGAAGAGGATTCGTCATTAACGAGCCGACGATAGTTGCGCTGAGCTTGCCTAAGAATACGGTTCTGGCAGTGGGGCGAGAAGCCAAAGAAATGATCGGCCGCACGCCGGAAGATATTGTAGCTTACAAGCCTTTGCGTGAAGGCGTGGTGGCGGATTATTACATCACCCGCGCGATGCTGAAGTATTTTATCAGCCGGGCGGTTGGCGACGTGAATTTGGTCCGGCCGGATGTCATTATTTCCGTTCCGGCTGGCATTACGGCTACCGAGCGCCGCGCGGTGATAAACGCGGCCGTGGAAGCCGGGGCGCGCAACGCCTATGTGGTCCGCGAGCCTCTCCTGGCGGCCCTGGGGGCGGGAATTGCCATCAACTCTTCTTCGGGAAACATGGTAATTAACATCGGTGGCGGTACCTCCGAAGTCGCTGTGATTTCCTTGGGCAGCGTGGTTTGCTGGTCGTCGTTGCGTGTCGCCGGAAACAGGTTTGACGAGGCGATTGTCAATTACATCAAGAAAAAATACTCGATTGTAGTTGGCGAGCAGACGGCCGAGACGATAAAAATCGCTGCCGGTTCGGCGTTGCCGGTGAAAAACGGAATAGAAGTCGAATTCCGCGGCCGCGACCTGGTATCCGGCCTGCCTAAGGATTTGACCATTACTTCCAACGAAATAGCCGAAGCTTTAAATCCCCACTTAATGGATATCGCCGCCTCGGTTCAGGAAGTTTTCAATCAAACACCCCCGGAATTGGTGGCGGACGTCATGGAAAAGGGGATAATTCTTTCCGGAGGTAGCGCCGGTTTGCGCAACATCGACGAATTTTTCAAGAGGTTCTTGGGAGTCCCAGTTTACGTGGCGGACGATTCCATTCTTTGCGTGGCCAAGGGAACGGGGATAGTCCTCGATCACCTCAACCTCTACCAGCGCACGCTGTTCAACAAAAAATAAATGCTTCTAGGTCATGAGAGGTTGCGTCTGGACTTTCAGCGGCTCGCCGCCGAAGAATCTTTGGCGCACGCTTATGTTTTTTCCGGGGAAAAAAACATCGGCAAGTTTTCGTTCGCTAAAGCCCTGGGTAATTATCTGGAAAACGGGTCTTTCGAGCTGCCGAAAGAGAACATGATTTTGACCGAATGTTTGATTATTGAAAGGAAGACCAAGGAATCGCTGGGCATCGACCAAATAAGGGAAATAAAAAGATTTCTTTCCGAAAAGCCGGTCAAAGGAAAAAAGCGCCTTGTAATAATCAACGATGCCGAATATCTGAGCGGCCAGGCGGCCAACGCCTTGCTTAAGGTGCTGGAGGAGCCCCCTGAAAGCGGCGTCATAATCCTTGTCACGCGCAATCCGGAAGCGCTCATCCCGACCATCCGCTCCCGTGCGCAAGTCGTGCACTTCAACCGTGTCGGAGAAAAAACCATTGCTGATTGGCTAGCGAAGGAAAAAGGGATGTCGAAAGCCGAAGCGGAAAAGCTGGCCGCGATATCCTTCGGCCAGCCCGGCTTGGCAGTCGAAATTTCGGAAACGGAAAAGGAAAATTATGCTTTGGCTGAAAAGTTTCTGGGGAATCCGTCGACGAGATCAGATATCATCCGCCAACTGCTCGACTCCGAGGCGAACATTTCCGATTTTCTTGAAGCCTTACTGACCCTTCTGCGCCGTGGAGGAATTTCGAACAGCCACCCGGCGTTGAAGTCGGTCTTGCAAACATTGACCGGCATTATGGATTATAATTTAAACAAACGCCTGCAGCTGGAAGCAATGGCGTCTAATTTCTAAAATATGGAATACGCGAAAGAATTTGAAGGAAAAACCAAAACAATTCTCGACTCTTTCAGGAGCGAACTCATCGGCTTTCGAACCAACAGGCCGAACGCCAAACTCGTGGAAAACGTCAAGGTGGAATATGCCGGGAGCCTGCTCACGGTCAATCAACTCGGTTCGATAGGCATCGAGCCGCCGCGCGACGTTTTTGTCACCGTTTGGGACAAAAGTGCCGTTCCGGCGATTCTCAAAGCCATCGAATCCGCCAACCTCGGCCTTAACCCGCAAAGCGAAGCGAACGGAATCAGAATGAAATTTCCGGGGTTGACCGAAGAACGTAAAAAAGAATTGCAGAAGAGCATCAGGGCGGCGGCCGAGGAGGCCAAAATCAAAATGCGCATTGCCAGAGACGAAATCAATAAGAAAATCGCCAGGGAAACCGACGAAAACGTTAAGTTTAAAGCGAAAAGCGATTTGCAAAAGACAGTTGACCAATTCAACTCCGAAGTCGCCGAAGCTGTGGAAAATAAATTGCGCGACTTATGATTACCGCCGTTTTAGCGCTGGCTTTCATAGTAGTCTTGGTTCTCGGCCACGAGTTTGGCCATTTCCTGGCGGCCAAGCTTTCTGGGATGCGAGTCGATGAATTCGGCTTCGGATTTCCGCCTCGTCTTTTTTCAAAGAAAAAGGGGGAAACGGTTTACAGCTTCAATTTATTGCCGTTCGGCGGGTTCGTCAAAATCTACGGCGAGGAAGGAGTTCCCTCGTCCGCCGCCCAGAAAGACAGGGAAAGAAGCTATTATTTCCAGCCCGCTTATAAAAAGGCTATCGTTCTTTTGGCCGGAGTTATCATGAATCTCCTGATAGGCTGGGCGGCCCTGGTCGCTGTTTTTAGTGTCGGCATTCCCCAAAACATCGTGGTGACCGGGGTTATAAGCAACAGTCCGGCCGCTCTGGCCGGAATTAAGGCCGGCGACCAAATATTGGGCTTTTCGCAGACTAGCGACCTCATTAATTACGTTTCCCGAAACGACAACGGTAACGTTTCTTTGAAAATCATGACTAACGACGCGGAAAAAACAATTAGTCTCAAACCGCAAAACGGCCGAATCGGCGTTTATATTTCCCAAGGAGGAATTCCTAAGGAAGGATTTTGGCAATCGATGAAAAACGCCAGCGTAGGCGCTCTTAATATGTTCGGTTTTATTTTCGAATCGGTGTACAAGATTTTTGCTGGCCTTTTTGCCGGTCACTATGGAGTCGTCAATGAAGTCACTGGTCCGGTCGGGATTTACAACATTTTGTCGTTCAGCAGCACGCTCGGTGCTGGATACGTCCTGGAACTGCTGGCGCTGATTTCAATCAACCTGGCGGCAATCAACGTTATTCCCTTTCCTGCATTGGATGGAGGACGATTGCTTTTCTTGGCACTCGGAAAAATTTTCCGAAAAGGGTTGGAGAAAGTAGAAGCGGTGGCCAATGCCGTCGGGTTTGCCCTTCTAGTGGCATTAATGTTTGCCATTACCTTTAAAGATGTTATAAATTTACACTAATGCGGCAGTCCGAATTGTTTGTTAAAACCCAGCGAGAAGACCCAAAAGAAGAAGAATCGGTTAACGCCAAGCTCTTGATTAGAGCTGGCTACGTGGACAAAGTGATGGCCGGGGTTTATACCCTCCTGCCTCTCGGCCAGCGGGTGATCAAGAAAATAGAAGGAATCATCCGGGAAGAAATGGAAAGAATAGGCGGCGTTGAAATCTTTATGCCGACCTTACAGCCTGCGGCTAATTGGGAAAAAACCGGGCGCTATGAAGTTTACGACACGCTTTTCAAATTTAAGAGCTTTTTTTCAAAATCAGATTATGTGCTGGGTCCGACTCACGAGGAAATAGTCACCCCCTTGATGGGGAAATTTGTTTTTTCTTACAAAGATTTGCCGCTCGCGGTTTTTCAAATCCAAAACAAATTCCGGGACGAACTGCGCTCCAAGTCAGGGCTTTTGCGCGGCCGGGAATTTTTAATGAAGGATTTATACTCTTTCCACAGCAGCGAGGAGGATTTGGAAAAATTTTACAAACGAGTCAGCAGTTCTTACGGTAAAATTTTTCGCCGCGTCGGCATCGGCCGCCTGACGTATTTTACCTACGCATCCGGCGGCACCTTTTCCAAGTATTCGCACGAGTTTCAAACGCTGACCTCGGCCGGCGAAGACGTAATTTACATCTGCAATAAGTGCCGCGTGGCGGTAAACCGCGAAATCATCGAAGATTTGCACGGTGCCTGTCCGGAATGCGGCAATAAGGATTTGCGGGAAGAAAAAGCCATAGAAGTGGCCAACATTTTCCCTCTGAAGACTAGATTTTCGTCGGCTTTTGGCTTAAAATTTGCTGGTGCAGACGGCCGGGAAAACCTGGTGCAGATGGGCTGCTACGGAATAGGATTAAGCCGGTTGCTGGGCACCGTAGTCGAAGTTGCGCACGACGACAAAGGAATAATCTGGCCGGAACAGATTGCCCCCTTTAAGTTTCATTTAATCGAATTAAAAAAAGGCAAGGGAAGGGATCTCTACCGGCGCCTAACCAAAGCCGGCGCCGAGGTCTTGTACGATGATCGAGAAGCAACCGCCGGAGAAAAGTTTGCCGACGCGGATTTAATCGGCATACCGTGGCGGCTGGTGGTTAGCGAAAAAACGAAAAACAAAATAGAAATCAAAAAAAGAGGCGAAAGTAAATCAAAGTTAGTGAATTATGGGGATCTTGGAAGGATTTTATAAGGACATTGGAATAGACTTGGGGACGGCGAATACCCTGCTTTATCTTGAAGGGCGCGGAATAGTAGTCCAGGAACCGACTTTGGTGGCGCTCAACAACCGCACCGGCCAAATACTGGCGGTCGGAGAAGAAGCAAAAAAAATGCTCGACAGGACTCCGGCGCACATCACCACGATAAAACCTCTAATGAACGGGGTTATTTCCGATTTTGAAACCACGCAGGAGATCCTGCGCTATTTTTTGCGGAAGATTAAAGACCAGAGCTTTTGGTCGCGCTATCGCACCGCCTTGGTGGCGATTCCGACCAACCTCACCGAGGTGGAAAGAAAATCGGTGGAGGACGTGACGATTGCCGCCGGGGCTGGCAGGGTATTTCTGGTGGAGGAACCGATTGCCACCGCCATTGGCGCCCGCCTGCCGGTAGAAGAAGCAACCACGAATATGATAATTAACATCGGTGGCGGGACGACCGAAATTTCCATTATTTCCGTGGGTGGCGCGGTGATTTCCAAAAGCCTGAAGATCGCCGGCCAAAAGCTGAACGACGACATAGTGAAATTCATCAAGGACGAGTTCAAACTGCTAATCGGTGAGCCGACTGCGGAAGAACTGAAAATAAACATCGGTTCGGCTATCGGCGTTGAGGAGAAACTGGAAATGCCGGTGCGCGGAAGAGATATGAGCACCGGATTGCCCAGGGAAATCATAGTCAAGAACTCCCACATCCGGGCCGCAATTCACCGCTCGCTGAAGTCGATAGTGGAAGAAACCAAATTACTCATCGAGTCTACTCCGCCGGAACTGGTGGGGGATATGCTGGCGCGCGGAATTTACCTGGCCGGAGGAGGCAGCTTGCTGCGCGGTTTGGATCGCTTTATCGAAAAAGAGGTGACTGTCAAAACTACGGTGGTCGACGACCCGCTGACGTCCGTCGCCCGCGGATTGGGGATAATTCTCGAGGATATTGGCAAATACGATGCCATTCTGGCCAACCAGCAGCGGCCGAGACAAATAAACATCTAGCACCGCAAGTGCCAGGATGCGCAATATTCATTAATGAGTTATGCCGAAAAAAACGCGAAGCAAGCCATGGCCGATAGGGATCCTTGTTTTGGTTTTGATTCTCATCTTATTCGGCCAGTGGTATTTTTTAGGGAAATTCGTCCCGGTTTATTCGCTGCAAAAGCTGGAAAACGTCTTAACTCCCAATTTTGCCTTAAAGCAGCAAATAAGCGAACTCCAAAAGGAAAATGAAAATCTGCGCGTCCAAATTTTTGACCAAAGCGTTTCGCCGACCAGCACCGTCCCGGTTTATTCCAGCTATCCATTCAACAATAATCAGTACATCGTGCTGGCAGCGGGCAGCCGCCAAGGGGTTGGCGTGGGTGATGTAGTCACTTACGGAAGCAAGATCCTGGTTGGAAAAGTGACTAGCGTTTCCGCCAACGAAAGCGTGGCCGAGACTATTTTCAACCCGAATTGGGAAATGTCGGTACGCATCGGCAGCCAGCAAATAAACTCTTTGTTCCGCGGCGGAATAGAACTGGATATCACGCTTATTCCGCAAAATTTGTCGGTTAACGTCGGTGATCTGGTGGTGACCGCCAACCAAGGATTGCCGTACGGCTTGGAGGTGGGCCGCGTCCAAAGCGTCGCCGCCGATATCGGAACCCCGTACCAGCGAGCAATCCTCGAAGCGCCGTTTAAATTGGACGACTTACGCAATGTTTCCATTGTTCATTTCTGAAGCATTCGTTACGGCGTTGGTCGGCTTTTTCCAGCTGACAAGTTTCCTCTTTGTCTCGTCGGTCAAAATCGATGCAACCCTGCTGGCGTTATTGGTCATGTCGGTTTACGACAAAAACTGGGCAAGAAGGCTGTCTTGGCTGATAATTGCCGCCGTCATCCTGAAATTTTTTCCCGGATTCGATTGGTCGCTGGCCCTTTTTGTTTTGGCGGTCGTTGCCGGCATGATCTGTATCGACTATTTGCCGCTTTTATCAATCATTTCCTTTTTCATTGCGGTAGCCATTTCCACTTTCATTGTCAACTTCCACTTCTTCGGCATAGAATGGGTAGCGGTTTACCGGGAAGTTTTGCTCAACTCGGCAGCCGGTGCGGCGGCGCTTTTCATCGCCAATTTCGCCTATGGTAAAAAAACAATCCGTTAAAAGAGTATCGCTGGATGATGTGGTTGCGGACACCATGGCCGGCGATCTCGAATCCAGAGAATTGCCGCTCAATCCTTCGGTTTTTAAAGTGGTTTTTCTGATTACTTGTCTTCTTCTTTTGGTAGGGGCTTGGCGGGTTTTCGACTTGACCGTCCTGCAGCACGGATTTCTCAGCCAGGTAGCCGAGGCCAACGTCAACGAGGAGGTGCCAATTATCGCTCCGCGCGGCATTATTACCGACAAGTTCGGGACTCCGCTTGTCAAAAACGTCCCCATTTTCAGCGTTTTTCTGAATGTCAGTGAAATGGTAAGAAGCGGAGAAGAAAACAAGGTGGTCGCGGCCCTCCAAAACATCCTGGGAATGCAACCCAGCGATTTTTACTCGTTGCTGGCGAAAGCCAATTTAGAAAGCAACAACGGCGTCGTCATTGCGCGTGACATCACCAGGGACCAGTCTATTGCCATTCAAGGCCTGGGTCTCAATTCGCTGCAAATAGAAAACGATTACAAGCGGGATTACATCAGTCAGGCTTTTTCCACTTTTATCGGCTACGTCGGTTATAGCGCCAACGATAATGAACTCAAGGGACGAGCGGGCCTCGAGGAGTATTACAACGGCATTTTACAGGGGGTGAATGGCGCGAGTGTGATTTACCACAACGCCTTGGGTGAACCGCAAGGAACCGCCGAAATAAACCCAAAGCCGGGTCAGGAACTGCAAACCACCATTGACGGTCCGTTTCAGCAATTCCTTTACCAGGACATGCAAATGCGCCTGAATCAAATGGGTAAGGTCGCCGGACTGGCTTTGGCCATCAACCCGCAAAATGGGCAAATATTGTCGATGATTAGCTTTCCGACGTACGACGCCAACAATCTCGGTCCGGCTCTGACCGATTCCAACCATCCGTTGTTTGACCGGGTCGTTTCCGGCGTTTACAGCCCCGGATCCACGATTAAGCCGGTGATGGCCGCCGCCGGTCTGAAGGAAGGGGTGATTACCACTTCAACTGAGATTTTTTCTCCGGGATATTTGCTTCTTCCAAACCCCTATGATCCTTCCCATCCGACCAAGTTTTTGGACTGGCAGTATCAAGGGTGGGTAAATGTGTTTTCGGCAATCGCCAAATCCTGCGACGTCTTTTTCTACGAGGTCGGCGGAGGATATGAAAATCAGCCCGGCCTGGGAATAAGCAAAATTCTGGAGTATTGGAAACTGTTCGGTTTGGGAAAACCGACGGGCATAGACTTGAGCGGCGAAGCGTCCGGGAACCTGCCGAATCCGACCGCTTTCGCGCAAACTCACGGCCACCCTTGGCTCGTCGGAGATACGTACAACGTCTCCATCGGACAAGGCGGCCTGTTGGTCACGCCGCTGCAGTTGGTCGACGCTATTTCCGCCATCGCCGACGGAGGAAAAGTCTATGTTCCGCATCTGAACCTGAACGGAACGCCGAAGGAAATTTTAAACTTAACTTACCTTGAACCCCAGTTTTCTTTGGTCAGACAGGGCATGACCGACACCGTCGAACAGCCTTACGGTACGGCTTACGTTTTGCACGCTCTGCCAATTGAAACGGCGGGAAAAAGCGGTAGCGCACAAACCGATCAGAACAAGAAAACCAACGCCTTGTATATCGGTTACGCGCCGGTCAAAAATCCGCAAATAGTCATGCTGATTTTGGTTGAAAACGCTACCGAAGGCACCTTGAACGCAGTCCCGATTTTTAAGGATGCCATGCAATGGTATTACCTTAACCGGCTGGCTTCGGGTACTAGCGGATAGCTTTTAGATAGTCGCTTTTCTCTTCCGAAAATGCTAAAATCAAAAGACAAAACTGACTTTGATGCAGCAATTGCTAGCCAGCATAACTTCCGTATTTTCGGGCGCCGTAGTCTCCTACGGCTATTTAGGCATTCTTGTACTGATGTTTTTTGAAACCGCCAACGTACCAGTGCCGTCTGAGGTCATAATGCCTTTCGCCGGTTTCCTGGCCAGCCAAAACCTGCTTATCGGCTGGTTGGCGGTTGCCGCCGGCGTGGCGGGAAACGTGCTTGGCGCTTTGACCTCATACTCCGTCGCGGGGAAAATTGATCATCACCTGCAGGAAAAGCGAAGTTATCGTCTTTCCGAGAAATGGTTTAAGAAGTACGGGGACTTTTCCGTGTTTTTCGGCCAATTGGTGCCGGTGGTGCGCACGTTTATTTCCTTCCCGGCGGGAATATTTAAAATGAAAAAATTGAATTTCCTTTGCTTGACCACCGTCGGTTCGATTATCTGGTCATCGATTTTGGTGTATACCGGACTAGTCCTGGGCAGCAGGTGGGCGACGCTGGAACCGGCGTTCGGGAGATTTAACTTTCTCATCGGCGCCATTTTGGTTTTGGGAATACTGTTCGGGGCGTGGTATCATTTCACCAACAATAAATGAAAACGGTCATAGCCAACTGGAAGAGTAATCCCAACACGACTCGAGAGGCGGAGAAGCTGGCCGGGGCCGTGGAAAAATCGGCGGCCGCCAATAATAAAACCAAAGTCGTCGTCGCCCCGCCCTTTGTTTATCTTCCGACAGTCGGCCAACGGCTGCGCCGTGCCGTGCTGGGAGCGCAAAATGTCTATTGGAACGAAGGCGGAGCCTATACCGGCGAGGTTAACCTGGCACAATTGAAAAATTTAGGCGTTAAAAGCGTCATTATCGGACATTCGGAAAGAAGGGAGTATTTTAAGGAGACGGACGAGCAAATAAACCGCAAGGTTCTGTCGGCGCTAAGGTTCGGATTAGAAGCGATTCTCTGTGTTGGAAACAAGGAAAAAATGGCCAACCCGGCCGGCTTCGTTAATAAGCAACTTATGGCTGATTTAAAGGGGTTGTCGGCCAAAGACGGCCCGCTCAAACTCGTCGTGGCTTACGAGCCGATTTGGGCGATCGGGACCGGCGATGCGGATGACCCGCTGAGCGCGGCGCAAGTTTCCGCAAAAATAAAGGAACAGGTGCAAAAAATAAACGGTGCGAGCAAGGTGAGGGTTTTGTACGGCGGATCGGTGAACGGGGTTAACGCGGGAGCTTTTTTGGAAAGGGATGAAATTGATGGAGTCTTGGTCGGAGGAAGCAGCTTGTCGGCAAAAGAATTTGAAAAAATAATAAAAACCGCCAACAATTTTGGTTGATTCGACTGATGGAAAAAATTTGGTTGACAACCAAAGACGACAAAAAAATATCCGGCCTTTACTTTCCGGCCGACAACCCCGAGGGCTGGATAATTTACGCGCACATGATGCCGGCCACCAAAGAGTCCTGGAACGGCTTGGCCAGAGAGATGGCAAAAAGAGGATACGCCGGTTTGGCCGTCGATTTGCGCGGTCATGGCGAATCCGAGGGCGGACCGACCGGTTACCGCTATTTTTCCGATGCCGAACATCAATCCAGCATCAACGACTTAGAGACCGCCAGTGATTTTCTTAAAGAAAACGGGATGGTTGAAAAAAAATTGGCTATTGTCGGCGCTTCCGTCGGCGCCAACCTCGCCTTGGTTTTTTTGGCTAAACATCAAGAGTGTCGGACGGCGGTTTTACTTTCTCCTGGAATCAGCTACAGAGGAATACGGGCGATTCCGGAAGTTAAAAAAATTTCCGGCCGCAGTCACCTGCTTTTCGTCTGCAGCCGGGATGACTTGGGAGAAGACGGACCCAATCCGGATCAGGTAAGGAAAATAATAGCGGCCTTACCGAAAGAAACGCGTAGAGAGGAAATAATTTATAATTCCGCCGGCCACGGTACCAGTATGTTGAATTCCAAAGAAGACCCGGCCTTGGGAGAAAAAATCCAGGAATTTATTGCCGGATGGTAAGTTCTTTTAGTCTATTCCAATTCGGCTTCTTTTCCTCTATCTTCTAAAAGAAGAATCTGCACCAGAGGAGGGCTACCTTGTCTAAAAAAGAAGCCGTCGGTTTTACTTGCCCGAATTGTCATTCGGCCAAGGTGTGCGTAGGCGAAATTTGTTCGAAGTGTGGAGTTGCGATGCCTCTCGGAGCCACGTCCGGAGTGAGGCAAATCCACAGTCATCACTACGGCCTGCTGAGTGATATTAGGGACTACCCTTCTAGTTGGGACAACGTCGTGAACGTGTTTGAATTGAGAAGGATTGACTAACCGACAATCCGGCCCCGCGAGCAATGCGGGGCCTTTCCTTTGAGTTGTTGATTTGACAAAATTGGCGAATCTCATATATTTTATACGAGTGAGTGTTGGCAGTCCTGGACGATGATATCGATTTAGGAGTGCCGCTTCCGTAATTACCCCCGCCGCAAGGCGGGGGTTTTGCTTGTTCCATGCTATAATGGTCGTATGGCCAAAATAATTCTGCTCCGCTTGAATTTTGATATTAAAGAAAAGCCTTTGGCGAAATCTCTGCGGTTTAACGCAGCCGTTTCGGAGATAAAAAGGGTGAGCAAAGCAAATAATAAGGTGGTGATTTTAAGTCACCGCGGAAGGCCGGATGGATTTGAGAAGTCTCTTTCCTTAAAGCCTTTTGTTCCGCTTTTAACCAAAGCTCTACATAAAAAAATAATGTTCTTGGACAACCAGGACCTGAATCTGGCTGAGGCGGCGGTAAAAGCCGCGCCGGAAGGAAGTGTTTTTCTTTTGGAAAACGTCAGGTTTTTGCGGGGAGAAATGGAAAATAGCGCCGTTTTAGCCAGGCAGTTCTCCAAACTTGGTACCGAATTCTTGAACGACGATTTTGCCACCAGTCATCGGGCTGATGCTTCGCTCGCGGCCATAACCAAATTTTTGCCTTCCAAACCGGGAAATTTGCTTCAGGAGGAAGTGAAAAATCTTTCGTTAGCCCTGGAAAACCCGAAATCGCCCTTCGTGCTCCTCATCGGCGGAGCCAAAGCCAAAGACAAGGTTGACGTGATCGACAATCTTATCCGCAAGGCCGACCTGGTGTTGGTAGGAGGAGCGGCAGCCAACACTTTCTTGAAGGCCAGGGGGGTGGATATTAAAGATTCCCTTTACGAGCCGGAGATGACGGAGGTCGCCAAAAAGCTTTTAAAGAACAAAAAGCTGGCGATCCCTACGGACTTCGTTTGGGAAAACGACAAAATACTGGATATTGGACCGCGGACGGCCAAACTTTACTCCTTTTATTTGAAATCGGCCAAAATGGTGGTTTGGAACGGGCCGATGGGCATGTTTGAGAAAGCGAAATACGCCGCCGGAACCAAAGCTGCTGCTAAAGCAGTTCTCGGCAACAAAAAAGCCAAGATTATAATCGGAGGAGGGGAAACCGTTGCGGCTCTCGGTTTGAAAAATCAAGTTCAAAAACCGAGGCCGAATGTTTTTCTCTCTACCGGCGGGGGGGCAATGTTGGAATTCCTGGCGGGTGAAAAAATGGCCGGCGGAAGTATAAA
>JAMCXR010000027.1 GCA_023474185.1 Patescibacteria group bacterium
GATCCTGTATCCTTCTACTATCCCTTGATTCTGCAAGGAGCTGGGCGGGATTCAATACTACGACGACTACGGCGGCGAGGATTCCTATGACGGCTATGCTTATGAGGAGTTCGATGAGGGTGAAGGAATCCTTGGAGGTTGTTGGGGAAGCCATGATATATGGATATTAGCAGAATACGTTGGGGGGAGGGAGAGCTGGACGTTACGACGGTCGGCAAGACGCTTAACGTTTTTCCCTTTTCCGGCTCGGAGTTTGGCTGGTAAACGTTCAGTCTCCGAGAACTGTTGCGAGTTGCGCCGCAACAGGATAAAATAATCTTGTCGAACTTACCTATTTATTTAAAACCTTTATGTCGGAGCACGAAAACCACGAAGAAAGACACGAGAGGAAGATGCAAAGCGGGAACAATCCCTTTGTTCTGCCGGCAGCGGTTTTGATTGCCGGCGCCATCATTGCCGCCGCAGTCATCCTGGGACCGAAGCTCTCCGCCGGCAATCAGGGAAACACGGGAACCGCCGCTCAAGGTCAACAACCAACGCAACAAGTCGATATCAATAGCGTCAAAACAGCCGGAGAACCGTTCATCGGCTCGCCGAGCGCGCCGGTCACGATTGCCGAGTGGTCGGACTATCAATGCCCGTTCTGCGATCAGTTTGAGGAACAGACTTTACCCACGATAATACAGAATTATGTCGACACCGGAAAAGTTAAGATCGTCTTTAAGGATTTGCAGTTCCTCGGACCGGATTCGCAAACCGCGGGAATTATGGGCCGCGCTATTTGGAGCATGGATCCGCAGGCTTGGTTTAAGTGGCGCAGCTACGTCTACTCCCATCAAGGGCAAGAAAACAGCAGTTGGGCAACCGAATCGAAGCTCCTCGCCATGGCTGGAGACGTCGGCATAAACACCACTCAACTCAGCAACTTAATCGCCAAGAACCAGGCAACTTATCAGGCTGAGATAGACGCCGACAAGCAGGAAGGAGCAGCGATGGGCATTAACAGCACGCCAAGCTTCGTCATTGGCACTCAGCTTATAGTTGGCGCGCAACCTTTCTCGGTCTTCCAGCAAGCCATAGAAAGTCAGCTTCAAAGTGCTGGTAAGTAACACTAGAAACGATGTGGCGCGAAGCCAAAGCGGTTTTAAAAACAATAACGCTGGTGTTGCGCCACCCCGCTTACTTGATTGCGGCGACGATGGTCGCCGCAATTGCGTTTTGGATTTACGTTTGGGTTCCTAATTTTTCTTTTTTTGCCAAAGTCGTTTTCTCTGCCGACTACACGTTTTCCGGCAAGTTAGACATGGTAATCGCGTCCTTCGGATATTTTAATACCGGTTTTTCCACCGCGGAAAAAGTTTTGACTATCGCCAACGCCGCGCTTATAGGAATCAGCTTGACTTTGGGAGCGTATTACGTTTCCAACCGCGCCTCTGCTCTTTCGACGGCAGGCTTGAGCGGCCTGGGGATGATAGCAAGTTTGTTGGGAGTGGGCTGCAGCTCCTGCGGGTCTGTTTTGCTCTCGTCTTTAATTGGCATCGGCGGCGCAACGGAGTTTACCCATCGGCTTCCCTTCGGGGGATACACCTTTGATGTCCTCGGAACACTGCTCGTCTTGTCCTCGATCTATTTCACCGCACACGCAATTTCCGGGCCGGCGGTTTGCGAGCCGGTTACTAAATAGTCAGATGCCGAAAAACTCGAAGACTTTTTCCAATAAAATCGGCCCCGGCATCATTACCGGAGTAGCCGACGACGACCCGTCGGGAGTTTTGACTTATATTCAGTCCGGACTGGTTTTGGGCGCCGCTTCGTTTTGGCTGGCCCTTTTCATGCTGCCGATGATGTACTCTGTCCAAGAAATGTCTGGACGCTTGGGGTTGAAAAGCGGCAAGGGACTAATGGGTTTAATTAAGGATAACTGCCGGCCTCTAGTTTTTTGGGTAATCGCCTTATCATCGGCGGCGGTAATTATCATCAACATCGGCGCCGATTTGTTGGCGATGTCCATTATTGGCGAAAGTCTTATCGGCCTGTCGCGATTTATCTGGCTGCCGTTTATAGCCCTTCTTATAATTTGCGGGATGGTTTTCCTTTCTTACAAGAGATTCGCGGAGATAATGAAATGGTTAACGCTCTCATTAATTTTTTACATAATAGCGGTCTTTTATATGCGAGTTCCGTGGCTACCGACACTCAAAGCGACTCTTCTTCCTTCAATCTCCTTTGGTGCCAACTCGCTAATGCTCATCGCCGCCATTTTAGGGACTACCATTTCCCCTTACCTTTTTTTCTGGCAATCGAGCGAGGAAGTCGAAGAAGAAAAAGAAAAAACGGAAGAGGGTCATAGAAAATATGTCATCACCTCAAGAAGAATACGCGACTTGAGGGAAGACACCTTCATCGGCATGTTGTTTTCGGAGATTGGCGCCTGGTTCATGATGGTCGGCGGAGCTCAGCTTTTCCGTCTGTACCATATCAGCCAAATCAATAATTTTAACCAAGTAGCTCTGGTTCTGAAACCGGCGCTCGGTCCAGCCGCCTACTTGATCTTCGGCTTGGGAATAATCGGCGTCGGAGCTATCGCCATACCGACTCTAGCCGGCAGTGTTGGCTATATCTTCGCCGAAGCCTTCGGCTGGAAAGAAGGAATAAACAAAAAATTCAAAGAAGCCAGCAGATTTTATTTAACCATCATTATCGCTATGTTGGCCGGTTTGGCCATTAACGTTCTGCATTTGAATCCCGTGCAGCTTTTAATTTACACGGCTGTGCTTTACACGATTATCACGCCTCCCTTGGTTTATCTCCTGTTAAAGCTCGCCAGCAACCAAAAAATCGTGGGCAACAAAACAACTCCGCCGATTATCCAGTACATCGGCATCGCAACTTTAATAGCGATGACTGCCTCGGCCATCGGATACCTCCTCACTCTCTAATTTGTCTTTTCGTGCTTTGAAGACTCTATCGGTGCCGCTTCAGAAATTGGTAATCGACTGACTACGGTTTGCCTTAAAATACGAGCAGTAGTACCATGAAATTATGAACACCAAATTGCGTAACTATTTGGGCGGGGCTGCCATTCTTTTATCGTTTGCTGTCGTCATCGGAATATTCGTTTTCCTCAATTATTATTCCCAAAGCGTGGAAATTAACCGCACTTTTTCCGCTTCCGGAACCGGAGAAGCGGTGGGCATCCCCAACGTGGCCCAAGTGACCGCCAGCGTGCTCACCCAAGGCGGCAAAGACATTGCTTCGCTTCAGTCGCAGAACTCCCAGAAAGCCAACAACATCATCAGCTTCCTTCAAAGCCAGGGAGTGGAAAGAAAAGATATCCAAACCCAGTCATATAATTTGGAGCCGAGGTACACTTATTACAGCTGCGCCGCCAGCAGCGCTTCTTGTCCTCCGCCAACCATCACCGGATATACCATTACCCAAGCCATCCAAATTAAGATCCGCGATTTCAGCAAGATAGGCGGGATCTTAACCGGAGTCGTTGCCGACGGAGCCAACACCATTTCCCAGCTTTCTTTTACCACTGACTCTTCATCGACCCTGGCGCTCGAAGATCAAGCTCGCGGCGAAGCCATAACCAAAGCGCAGGAAAGGGCTCAAGCCATAGCCAAGGAAGCCGGATTCCGTTTGGGAAGGCTCATCGCGGTGAATGTCGTTTATAGCGGAGAGCAACCGCCTGTGCCAATTTACAATTTAGGAGCGGCTCCTTCCGCCGTCACCCCGAATATTCAGCCAGGATCGGAAAAAATCACAGCAACCGCCACTTTGACTTACGAAATAAACTAATTCGATGAGGGTTTTTATAGCCCTGCCTCTCCCTAAAGCATCAGCCGATTTTCTGGCCGAATGGACCAATAAGTTTTCTCAAACCAATCCGTCCGCTTTGCGCCAGCTGATGCCGGAGGAAATGCACCTCACTCTTATACCGCCATGGCAAGCCGAAGCGGACAACCTAAAAATAGTTAAGGAGGCAATAGACGCCGTGGCGCCTCTTTTTAATCCGATTTCAATAAAATTGGACACGATTTCTTACAAAATGAGCGGTTTAAACCCCCGCCTAGTGTGGGCAACCGGACCCCGCCTTAAGGAGGCCGAAGAGTTGCGCAACAAAATTTACGAGCATCTTAAGAAAGCCGGCTCCGGACCGGTCACTCTGCAATACCCCAAACTTTTGACCCACATAACCCTAGCCAGGATCAGCGGTAAATTGCCGGATAAGTTTCCGCGAAAACTGTCGGAAAAAATCGGCACACAAGGAAAAGCGGCGGGGGCGGCGATTTATGAGTCGGTTCCGTTGCCTAACGGAACCCGTTACAAAATTATTTACTTCCGTGAGTTTTCCGGCCGGCCGGACTAAAACCCTCGCATGATCTCCACGGTCTTGTAAGAAGAACTGCGGAATCTGTCCTTCATCAAGAGAAAGGCCGGAGTGGGATCCATTGCGCCGCAGGTAAAAACATCAACCGCGGCATAGCCGTGCTCGGGCCAAGTGTGTATCGAAATATGGGATTCCGCGAGAAGCAGATATCCCGTCACTCCCTGAGGAGAAAACTTATGAAATTTCGACCCGAGAATGGTGGCATTAGAAGCGCTGGCTGCATCCACTAGAGCCTGTTCAATGAATTTCGCGTCGTCCAGTTTTTCCGAACCAAAAAAATCGGCGATAATGTGCCGACCCAAAGGCTTGTGTTCGGATTCGCTTTTCACCTCTTTAAAATCTGCTACCGGATTCCGGCGCTCTAATCTGGCTTTCATCGTTTTCGCTAAAATAAAACGAGTTTATAATACGCTTTTGTCTCCGATAGTCAATACCCGAGCCCGATCCTCCTATCTTTTTTTTCGGCGCAGAAACGCCGGCACGTCCAAAGCCTCGTCTTCGTTTTTGATTACCGTCTCCTCGCTGATTTTCTTTTTGTCGTCAGAGTTTTCCTTCCCCTCCCTTTCCATCATCTTTTCTTTGCTGAACGGAAAAAGGTTCAGGGAATCAGCTTCCCGGCGCCGGCTTAGGCCGTTGAATCCAGTGGCAATCAAAGTGATTTTAATTTGTCCGGCTTTTAGTTTTCGATCGTGATACGCTCCGAAAATTATCTTGGCGGCAGGGTCGATGTTTTCCGTAACGATCTTGGCCGCTTCATTGATTTCCGCGATGCGCATGTCTCGTCCCCCGGCAACGCCGAGCAGCAAACCCTTAGCGCCGTCAACTGAGGTTTCAAGCAAGGGGGAGTTGATGGCTTGCCGCGCCGCTTTCACGGCCCGATCGTTCCCCGAGGCTATTCCCACCCCGATAATGGACGGTCCGGCGTCGGCCATGATAGCCTTGATATCCGCAAAATCCACGTTTACCAATCCGGTCGAGGTGATAATCTCCGCCACGCCTTGAACCGCGCTTTTCAAAACCTCGTCTATTTTTTCAAAGGCCTTCAGCATCGAGGTGTTGTTGTCGACGATATTAAAAATGCGGTCGTTCGGTATGACTAATAAAGTGTCCACCTTGTCTTTGATGCGGGCAATGCCTTCCTCGGCGATCCTCATCCTGGCCTCGCCCTCAAAAGTAAACGGTTTGGTCACCACAGCCACTGTGAGTATCCCTTTTTCTTTGGCGATATCCGCTACCACCGGAGCGGCGCCAGTTCCGGTTCCGCCGCCGAAGCCGGCTGTCAAAAAAACCATATCCGCATCCTTTAATAATTCGCTCACTTCTTCGCGATTTTCCTCAGCCGACTGCCGCCCCAATTCGGGATTCATCCCCGCTCCGCGGCCTTTGGTGATCATCTCTCCAATGTGCAATTTACGCCTGGCTTGGCA
>JAMCXR010000028.1 GCA_023474185.1 Patescibacteria group bacterium
CTTCACCCTCATCGAACTCCTCATAAGCATAGCCGTCATAGGAATCCTCGCCGCCGTAGTCGTCGTAGTATTGAATCCCGCCCAGCTCCTTGCAGAATCAAGGGATAGTAGAAGGATACAGGATCTGGGAAACCTGAATAACGCCATAGGTATGTATCTTACGGAAGGAAACACCTCCCTCGGCCAAAGTAACGTCGTCTACGTCTCCCTCGCGCTCTTACTGCCGGACAAATTAACGCAATTTATAACGCCAAAGCGTAAGCGGTTAGTTCAATCCCCTGTCGCGCATCGCCTGAGCGACGCGGCCGACGGCCAGGATGTACGCCCCTTGTCTTAAGGTAGCCTTGTGCTTTTCCTTTTCCCGCCAAATGTCGTTAAACGCCCGGATCATCATTTCTTTTAATTTTTCCAAAACGTCTTCTTCGCTCCAATAGTACATATATGAATTCTGCACTTGCTCCAGATAACTCACGCCAACGCCGCCGGCGTTGGCCAGGATGTCAGGGACTACAACCGCTCCGTTCTTATCAAGTATCTTGTCTGCTTCCGGAGAAACCGGGCCGTTGGCCAGCTCTAGGATGACTTTGGCGCTGACTTTGCCGGCGTTCTTTTCGGTAACGGCGTTTTCCAAAGCGGCCAAAACAAGAACATCCGTCTCCGTTTCCAATATGTCTCCCGTCAAGTTCCCGCCGTTCGCGAAATTAACCACTGACCCTGTTTTCTTTTTGTGCTCCTCCACCTCGCGGATGTTCAACCCGGAAGGATTGCCGGTTCCTCCCCCAGTGTCGCTCACCGCCACCACTTTGTACCCGTGGTCGCTCAAAATTTCCGCCATATTAGAACCGGCGTTGCCGAACCCTTGAATGGAAATGCGGGAGTCTTTGCCCAGTCCCAGTTTTTTCATAAGTTCCACGAGCACGTAAAACCCTCCCTGCGCGGTCGAGTATCCCCTGGCTTTCGATCCACCGATGCTCAAAGGCTTGCCGGTAATAACGCCCGGTGCCTTGTGCCCGGCAATTTGCTCGTATTCGTCGAGCATCCAGGCCATTATTCGCGGATCGGTATAAACATCCGGAGCCGGAATGTCGATTCTCTCGCCGATGAACCTGGCGATGGCGCGCATATAGCCGCGCGAAAGCCTTTCCAATTCTCCGGCGCTCAACTCTTTGGGGTTGACTATCACGCCGCCCTTGCCTCCGCCGAGAGGAATATCTATTACCGCCGTTTTCCAGGTCATCCACATGCTTAGAGCTTTAACCTCATCCCGGCTGACGTTTGGGTGGAAGCGAATTCCGCCTTTGTATGGCCCGCGGGCGTCGTTAAACTGTGAACGGTAGCCGGTGAAAACTTTTATCCCGCCGTTATCCATCCTGACGGGGATGCTGACCTCGATAACCCTGTCGGGACTCTGCAGACGCTCGTAAACATCTTCTTCCAAGCCGATTTTATCTTTTACGGACGCAAGTTGGTTTAATGCGTTTTGAAACGCGCTGGTGTTTTCCATATTTTTTTGATTTTATCTTATTTTGGAGTTGATGAAGAATAACTTAAGATGATTTGTTGATTTTTGGCGAGAACCAAGTTGCCTAGCTCGGTTGACGGTTTGCCGTTGACGGTCATCGTCAGGCTGTATCCCGGCTGCTCCATCGATACCCCCCAAACGGCGAAGAAATCTCCTAAGGTGTATTTCCTATCGTTTTGGGCCTTTACGCTTATTATACCATTGCCGTCAATAGTGCTGAGTTCGCCGGTGCAGGACCCGTTTATTCCTATTCCTTTGGGTATGTTTTGTCTCTGGCCGTCAACCAAAATCGCAAGGCGCGTCTCAAAACTTTGCAGCACGGCAACCCCTGGAACCAAACAAGGCACGGAGCTGGTCGACTGGTTATTAACATTCGCTTCCTCAGTATTAAGATAGTTTTGCGCGGCATTGTTGCCGCTAAGGTTAATAAAAACGGCCGACAATCCGCTAAAAATCATCAGTCCGAAGATGATAGCCAGAGCTAGTATCTTAACTCCTTCCCCTTTTTTCCTGCCTTTTCCGTTCGCCATTCTTTGCCTTCAATTATATTCGTGCTAATATTTTGACGCAATTATTGCCGGATCGTCTAATGGTAGGACATAGGCCTTTGAAGCCTAGTATCTTGGTTCGAATCCAAGTCCGGCAGCAGTAAAGGATAAATTAAATTTCCAGCCGCGCCGCTTCGCGGCGTGGAGTGAAAATCAGCGAGCATTTGCCAATCGGTTTTGAAGGAGAGGGATGCTTTTTGGTCGCGCAAAAGGCAGTTCGAGCCGACTTTTGCGGCAAAATTTTTCTTTGTGTCGTAGTTATCGCCAGAGGCCGCATTTCCCGCGTCTTTGGCGGATAAAATGAGGCTTCGGGTACGTTCGAGCCAGCGATTGCCCTTATTCTCAAAATCTTTCAGTTTCTGTTCCAAATCAATCTTGCGGGCGAGGATTTTATTCTTCTTCGCTGCGTATTCTTTGGCGGTGATGGTCTTTTCAAGGTGAGCGTCTAAAAGAGTGTCCAGCTTCTCCTCGCACGCCTTAATCTCATCTTTGAGATTTTGAGCGAACAGGGCATTGGATTGGGCTGTTGCCGCTTCGTCCTTATCCAGTTGAGCCAGCATATAGTCCGCCCACTCCGGCCGCAAAGAGACTTTATTGAGAATCTTTGAAACCTCTGCGGCGAGCGATTCTTCACGGATATATGGCTGGGAGCAAACGGCCTTTTTCTTGGTACAGCGATAATAGCCGTGCCCTTTCTGCGTTTCGGCGGTGATCGCGCATCCACACTCGCCGCACTTCAAGATTCCTCGAAATGGGTAGTGCTTCTCGCCCATCTTGTGGGGGTGGGCTTTGTCCTGCATCACCGCTTGGCACGTATCAAAAAGTTTCTTTGTAATCGCTGGCTCGTGTTTGCCTTCATATAACTCGCCGTTGAATTTGAACGCGCCGTAGTAGAACGGGTTTTTGAGCATCATCTGGATATTGGAGACGGTAAAGATTTTGCCGTTTTTGCTTCGGAAACCGGCGCGGGTTAGTTCATCCCGCAAGTCGCGCATAGAATAGTTGCCGGTTGAGTAAAGTTTGAAAAGTCTCTGGACGAAACGAAAACGCTCCTGATCGGGGATCATTTTGTGATTAACTTTGTCGTTCAGGTATCCGGTCGGGGCTACTCCTGATTGTTCGCCGCGCCGCACCTTTTGGCGCAGCCCCCGCTTCACGTTCTCGGAAAGGTTATCAATATAGTATTTTGACTGACCAAAGGCGATATTCAGCATGAACTTTCCCTGCGGCGTGGCATCGAACCAGAAGGTCGGGAACTTGAGGGCGACAATCTTTTCCGTATCTATGAGGTAAATGATGCGACCGCCGTCTATGGAGTTTCTCGCCAACCTGTCGGGATGCCACGTCAAGATTCCATTCGCTTCGCCGTTCTCGATTCTTTTTATCATCTCATTGAAGATCGGACGGCCCGGCTCTTTGGCGGTCTGGCTTTCTATGAATTCCTGCGCAACATCCAAGTGTTCACGCGCGGCGAACTCCCGAAGCTCGGTAATCTGCGCCTCAATGCTCAAAATCTGGCGCTCTGGTTCGTCGGTACTCTTGCGGGCGTAGAGGAAAAGTTTGGTCATAGTTTTTCTATTAACAGTTCGAACGATTTTGCGCCGACCATCCATGCGCCTGCGTTGAATAAGAGAGGTGATACCTTGTCATCAAAACAACTTTTAATGATTGCTGATTTGATGGTTTCCGTATCCTCTCCCCTCAATGAAATAATACCAAGTTTCAGGGCTGCTTGCTTCACCCACGTATCAATCGGTTGGCAATACTTAAACTCATCAGGTTTCAAAAGTTTTTCAAGATCGTAAATCAAAACAACATCCCGTAAATAAAGTGCCGCCAGCTTATCACCAATAGCAAAAATCTTATCGAGAGTTTGAAAGACATCTTTGATTTTACCCTCCTTAACAAGATTCAGAGTATATTTAACGATGTTGTTTCCGTAAGATTCTAAACTATAAATAAAATCCAGCGTTTCCAAAACCATTTGTCTATCGCGGCCGTTATTAACGCCGTTTGCCGAGAGGCGGTTATCTAAAATGGCTCTATCAAAATTTTTATCCAGCCGTGATTCTTCTAAAGTTTTGAGAGCGGCCTGCATAAAACGTTCGGACAACTCGTCTTTTCTGCCTCGATAAAAACTCTTTGAAAAGAAAAATTTTAGAGCCTCGTACCAGTCTTTGCAAATAGACTCCTTATCAGCAATTTGCTGTTTCAATATCCGATCGAGATATAGACGCCCGTATTCTTCGACTGCTTTAATTTTATTCATAGTTAATATCCCTCTCCTTCAAAACCGATTGGCAAATGCTCGCTGATTTTCACTCCACGCCGCGAAGCGGCGCGGCTGGAAATTTAATTTATCCTTTACTGCTGTCCCTCCTGAACAAAATCCGAACTTTCTACCAAGATAACCCAGATTTTGAGGAGTAGCCACATCCCGCAAGAGGGGTCGTTGAGGGGGTCGTTCCAGAACGACTACCTTTTGGGCTGTTCCGCCCTGTATCCGCCGAGCTTTTCCCAAAAACTCCTACCCCCGACAATACCTCCTTGGAGACATTACCTCTTCGTTTACCCCTACGTTGACCCCTACGTTCTAGAACGAAGGGGTAGATGGGCAGTTTTGTCCCATACAACCTGACTTTTTCCAAAACTTCTCACCCCCGACAACACTCCCTAACGGGTGGTGTTCAGCCCCTCCGCCCCTCGCTGCGGCTCGGGGCTCCGGGGCTTCACATGAGGACGCGCCGCAATTCCTCCCCTTAACCCCTCCTTTTGGCGTTGGATTATGATATAATTGCGATAGATACTTCCGCTTACTCCTGTGGATAACTTGGCACTATCTAGTAAAATAGCAGGAATAACCCAGTATTTATGGCCTTTTCTATAATCCCCTGATAACTTGCTTGACTTCATAGAAGCTATCTGCTATCATCTATTCCAAAGGTCGGATAATACAAACAGAATCAACAAAATGGCTGAAAACGAGCAAAATAAGGAAACTAAAGCCAGAAGTAGGCTCTATCCCCGCTACGATCTTGAAGAATCAATCAAGTTTATCGAAGCGGTGAGCAAGCTTGGTGGAAATAGGGTCTCTACGCAAGCGGTTGCTGCGGAGCTAAATAAGGCTATCAATAACTCGACTTTTATTGGTCGCGTTAGTAGCTCCAAGCAGTTCGGACTTCTTATCCAAGAGAGTGGTAAGTTATCTCTATCGTCCTTGGGTAAGGAGATTATGTTCCCATTAGGCGAGGCGGACAAGAGGACGGCTATCAAGAAAGCGTTCTCCACACCGGCATTTTACAGGGAGCTGATAGACGGCTTTCAAGGTAAAGTAGTTCCCGATGCAGCAGCCCTCAGCAACCGCCTCTTCCACGACTACAACATTGAGGCGGCCGCCAAAGAGGTTGCGGCGCGCAATTTCATTCGGTCTGCGGAGTATGCGGGGCTACTGAATAACGGCATCCTTGTAATCACCGAAAACGATACTGGCTACGCCCAAGCTGCTTCTAGTGAAACAGCGGTTCCTAGCGAAATGGCCGGTCGAACTTCTAGCTCTACTAAGGCTGATGCCAGCGAAGGAAAGCAGTTTATCTTTGACTTTGTTGGCGGCATTAGGCTCATTGTTCCAAGGAACGAAAAAACGAGCGAGGCAATCGCTGATGGCGAGCTCAAGAATGTCCGTAAAGAGTTATCGGTGTTTGCTGGCAAGTGTGTTGTGCCGGAGGATAAAAAATTAGAGAAAGATTCCTTAAACGGAATCGGTTAAGTTGAATACAAAACACCAAGACAAACATCTTGGTGCTCTGTAGATTACAAATCTGTGGCAAGCGGGTGGTTCCTCGGTAAAGGTCGCCCCGCACCACAACCATTTCGGCTACTTGATTGTAGCAGAATCGGTTAGTAGCATCAATCCACAAGACAATGAAAGGATTAAAAGCAGAGGATAGGGTCGCGGCTTCCTTGCGTGGAAAGGGAGCTTCGGTGATCCAATCTCCGGGAAGTCGGACTTCGGCTGATCTCGTTGCTAGATGGCCATCCGGAAAAACTTGGTTTGTTCAAGTTAAATATTCTGGAGTAGGTAAGCCAGCACCCTTATCATCTGAAGAGCGACGCAACCTAACTGCTCGGGCACGGAGGAATAACGGAGTTGCGGTCTACGCCGCAGTTACTTCTGAATCAATAGATTATTACTCTGTACGTTCTGAGCGGGAGCTGTAGGTCGTAGTTTGTATTTTACCTACTACTCACTAAACTCGCATCACATAGGCGCCTATGTGATGCGAGTTTTTTGTGCCAAGTATTGTATCTCCGATCTTTTCACCTACTTACTGGGAGCCCTAGTTTATGTAGCGGCAGATAATTGAAGTAATACTGGCACCCGACGGAAATAACATAGTCGAGCACATCTTTGTATTCCGGCTTCTTGAACCAGTCGTTGAGGATATAGATATACTCCACTTCGATGTTGAGCGGAGCCATCAATTTTTTATACTGCTTTTTCTTGAAGTCGCAGGTCTGCAATTTTTCGTCCACCGATCCGGCGACTTTCTGAAACTTCATCTCGATGATGAAAAGCGTGTTGTTGGTGATGACATAAATCGCCTCGTCGGGAAACAATCGCTTTGAAATATATTTACGCCAACTTACTTTCTGCGAATCGAGGTAGCGGTATAGTCCCTGCTTGCGGTAGCTCCGCGCAACCTCCTTGTCGTTAAAGTAGATGATGCTACCCTTCACCGAATATCCCTTTGCCTTCGAGAGAATGGAGAGGATGTCGCGCTCTTTCTCGAAGTTCAAGCCCGTCATTGTATTGCCGCCGCCTTTACCCTTCTCAATCATTTTTTAGTGAGTTTATTTTTTAAGTTTTTATCTAATTCCTCGAACCTTTTAATGGATACATCCAAAAACTTCTTATCGGTGTCAATCCCGACGAAGTTGCGGCCGTAGAGGTACGCGGCGATTCCGGTCGTTGAGCTTCCGGTGAACGGGTCGAGGACGAGATCGCCTTTGTTGGTGCTCGCAAGGACGATGCGCTTCAGCAAGTCCTCCGGCTTCTGCGTGGGGTGCTTGCCGAATTTTTTCTCAATCGTTTTCGGCGTGCCGATAGCCCAAACGGAGCGCATCTGCATCTTCGGCTTTTTGATAAAATCCTCCGGCCATTCGCCGTTCTTCATCGCGTTGTAGTTAAAGATGTGTTTCGCGCTCTTATCCTTCCGCGCCCATACTAGCGTTTCATGGCTCGCCGTGAAGTAGCGGCAACTCAAGTTCGGCGATGCGTTCGGTTTGAACCAAGCGATGTCGTTCAAAATATGGTATCCGGCAACCTGCAACGCGAAGCCACACTGATAGATGGAATGATAGGTGCCACTGATCCAGATCGTGCCGTGCGGTTTCAGCACCCGTTTCGCCGCCTTCACCCATTCGAGGTGAAACTCAAAATCTTTCTTGAGGCCGTTGCTCTTGTCCCACTCGCCCTTGTTCACGCTCACGCGCCGTCCAGCGTGAACCGTGAATCCGCCGTTGGAAAGCAGGTAGGGCGGATCGGCAAAAACCATGTCCACCGAGTTTTCTGGAAGTTCGCCTAAAACTTCCAAGCAATCGGCATGGTAAAGCTTAAACTTCGGTTTTTCGTAGTATGACTTGCGGGTGGGCATGAATGAATGAGAAGTTTGCTTAACACCATTTTATCAAAAAAAATGGTTCCGGTAAATCGGATTTTAAGGGAGTTTTATAATCTCTTGCCCGCGCATCGGGCGGGTTGGGGCAAGGGCAAGAACCCTTGCTTTGTCCTCTCTTGGAGGACGCGCCAAAAGGAGGGGTTAAGGGGAGGAATTGCGGCGCGTCCTCATGTGAAGCCCCGGAGCCCCGAGCCGCAGCGAGGGGCGGAGGGGCTGAACACCACCCGTTAGGGAGTGTTGTCGGGGGTGAGAAGTTTTGGAAAAAGTCAGGTTGTATGGGACAAAACTGCCCATCTACCCCTTCGTTCTAGAACGTAGGGGTCAACGTAGGGGTAAACGAAGAGGTAATGTCTCCAAGGAGGTATTGTCGGGGGTAGGAGTTTTTGGGAAAAGCTCGGCGGATACAGGGCGGAACAGCCCAAAAGGTAGTCGTTCTGGAACGACCCCCTCAACGACCCCTCTTGCGGGATGTGGCTACTCCTCAAAATCTGGGTTATCTTGGTAGAAAGTTCGGATTTTGTTCAGGAGGGACAGCTATAGTGACGCAGTATCGAGCATGACCGGAGACCGTAAATATAAATATATAATGTCTATCGATAAGAAAAATTATTATAAAACCATAATCGATGATGAGTGGATATTATCCAAAGACGCAGAAGCAACTTATGGCGAGTATTTTAATCATACTAAAATGTCATCTGCTTGTTTTTCGGACTTATTGAGGGGCAGGATTTTAGAGCAACAACGTTCATTCGTTTCTTTTCTCAGGTGCGCAATCACGCCGTTTTAGCGCTTCTATCACTTATAAGGAAACATGATGTTCAAGCAAATATGAATTTTAGACAGATGATTGAACATAGCCGATTAGCAGTATACGCCCTACACAACAATAATGAATCTGATTTTTATTACTATGACGAGAAGGGCGTTGCGCACCAAAAGAGAAGAGTTAAAAGCAAATCACGAGCATATTTGGATAATAACTTTAAAGACGAGGCTAATACTCTTAATGGGAACGAGGGTCTAGTAAGTAAAAATTTTGCTCATGCAGATATAATGAATGCGCTTTCGAATACAGATCCGACGGAAGTGGGGGTTTGGATTGATTTTTTTGATAACCAAGATAGCAACCTGACGTGGATTACTCGCCACCATCTCTGGTTTCTAGCCAACCAGAGCCTGGGATTACTTAGACTATTTGAGAAAGCTAATACCAATAATTTGCTAAAAATTTCTAAAGAAATAAGTTTAGAAATAGCCTCTCTTTTTAAAGAAAACGAAAAATTGGAGTCTAAAATTAAGCAAGAGATAAATGAAAGACGCAATACCTCTTAAACCGAGATGATTCATTTAAGATCGTTTCCACCCAGTTCGAAACAAATTCTTAATTTTATAAGGTAAAATCAAAACTATGAAAATAACTATTTGCGGTAGTATAGGGTTTTATAAAGAAATGGAAACCGCCAGAGACGAGCTTATTAAATTCGGGCACGAAGTTAAAATCCCCGAATTAACTCTCGAAGTTCCCCCAGAATTCGGGGAAGGGAGGAAAATTTATTTCGGCCAATACGTTGAACAAAACGGAGGGATAGATGCCTTTCCATCCAAACACAAGATATGGGATCTTAAAGAAGGCGCCATTAACGACCACTTTTTAAAAATAGACTGGTGCGAAGGAATCTTGGTTGTTAATCACGAAAAGAGAGGCATCCGGGGCTATGTCGGCGGCAACACCCTGATTGAAATCGGCGTCGCCTTCTATCTTAAGAAGAAAATCTACATTCTGAACCAGGTTTCCTCAAATCTTTCGTACAAACAAGAGATTATGGGTATGAAGCCGACAATACTAAACGGCAATCTAGCTGGATTAAAATAATCCCTTAAGTTAAAAGTTTAATATAAAAAGGCAATCTAATATTCCGATGTCCAGAATTTCAATTCTGACCGAGGAGCACGGCATCACTTCAAAATTGGTTGGTTTAGGGTCTTTGACAAGTATTTGGTGGCTAAAAAATAAAGGTCGCTAATCAAACAAATAAATTAAACTAATGGAATATCTAAATCAACCAGTCTGGAGAAAAGAAGGTAACTTCTTTGTGCTTTACAAGGCAGATTTTACAACCGATGAGAAGCCTGGATTTTCTGAGCACACTTCTGTTTCAAGTGGAAATGCATTAGAGGTTGGACGTTTTGCTACACTTGAAGAACTCCAACAAAAAAGTATAGAGCTTTTTGAACAAAAGACTAGGAAAATTAGTGATTAATAAAACAATTCTCCAACGTAATAAAATTACGTTGGAGAATAACTAAATCTTTTAAGATTATCAAATAAAAAATGAAGAAATGCCGATATTGGGTTCACTTGAAAAACCGACCAGGACGGGTCATTAATTCCCTATTCTAGCCTAGAGAAAGGCTCTATAGTTCTTACCGAATCTCAGTTCTGAACCGAGGAGCACAGCAGCTGTAGTAAGCACGGCATTAAGTGCCGATGTGTATATGACTAAAATAAATTATACTAACGAAGATTTAATTGATCACCACGCGATAGCTGCCGTCATTAAAAACAAAACTGGAGAGGTTTTAGTTCAAGAGCATATAAAGTATGGTTTTTGGACTATTCCTGTTGGGAAAGTGAAAAAAGATCAATCTATTACTGATGGGCTAAAACAAGAAGTCTTTGAAGAGTGCAATTTAGAAGTCGAAAGTTGTAGGGAAGTCGTTGCCAGAAATTATTTATATTATAGAAACGGAAGCCGTATAAAAGTAATGGGTCATTTGTTTGAGATTATAAAATATAAAGGGGAGCTTCAAAACTTAGAGCCGCAAAAACACAAACAACAGCTATTTGTACCAGTTAGCAAAATAATAAAATTACCGTACCTATCAGATCTTACATTATTGTATTTGGATCAGCTAGGATTGCACAGGCTGGCCCGTCTTTGATTTCATTAAGAGCGGCAGTTTTAGTCAACATCCTTACCCTAAAGAGCGTGGCTTGGGTTTTGATCTCGCGTCTTTTGGTTAAAGAAAACCCGCCAAGCATCCATGCTTTAGCGGGCACTATTTCGAGACTGAACAGGGGTTAGCCCCAGATTTCGAGCTCTCCTAGCTCGACGTCGAGGCTGCCGCATTCTCGGCACTGGACGGGATCGCCATCGTAGCGGTCTTTGCCTTCCGCGATGTCACCTTCCTCATTCTCCCAGTCGAGGAGGACTCCGGTGTGGCCACAAGAAAGACACCTGTACGGGGTTCGATGAGCGTTTTTCACACACAAAACTCCTTTTGGAAAAATTCGGGCCAGTCCCCTAACGGGGATTTTCTTTAAGGTACTTGTCTCAAGTAACATAATATTGGAATTTGTCAAGTATATCGAGGCACGCCTTAATATTAGAGTATCTAGGTTGAGAAAATTGGCTCACCCCGAGACATACAACGATTTTGGGTAGTTAAAGGTTTTTAAAAGTCGGCCCTAGAGCCGACTTTTTTCATACAAATCTTACTGCCCGAACCCTCCCGGACCTTGGCCGCTGCCGCGGAGCTGGATCGAGCTGGCGGTGAAGCTGCCGTCCGAGTTCTGCGTTCCGCTTATAACTACAGTCGATCCTGTAGCGACCGAGTTTATCGACGAAGGGGTCGGTTTCTCAACCGGGGTCGAAGTCGCGTAAAACACGATCTCGGAGTTACCGTTCGGCAGAGCAATCGTCAAACTCTGAGCGTCCTTGGATAAAACCGTTCCGCTCACGACGTTAATTCCGTTAGCTCCTCCGCGAGCGGCAAATCTTTGGGCAAAAGATCCGCCGGAAGCCAGCCTATTGGCCGCTTGGTTGACAGATGACTTGCCTAAAAACATTCCCCCGAAGAAGAACACAACGGCTATCGCCGCCCAAATTATGTATTTTGAATATTTTTTAATCATTTTTCTATCGTTAAATCCGACCTTTTAATTTCCTTACTCGTATCGCAATGCCTCGATCGGGTTCAGTCTTGCCGCGCGGACAGCCGGATAGTAACCGAAAATTATTCCTATTCCGGCGGAGACGCAAAAGGCCAATACAATCGAGCCGATGGAAACAACGGTATTTATGGAAGTAATCGATGAGACGACAGAAGCCGCTATCCACCCCAAAACTATGCCTATCGCCCCCCCGCCGAAAGTGAGCATCACCGCCTCCGCCAGAAACTGCATGGTGATATCCTTCTTCTTGGCGCCGATGGCTTTGCGCAAGCCTATTTCCCTCGTTCGTTCCGTGACAGTGGTTAGCATCATATTCATAATCCCGATTCCGCCCACCAGCAGCGAGATTCCGGCGATGGCCGCAAGCAGCGTGGTGAAAGTACCGGTCACCGAAGAAGCGGCGGCAACTATATCGGCCTGGTTGATTATATTGAAGTCTGCCTGCTGCGGGTCGGAAATGCCGTGCCTTTGAAGCAGCAACGTCGTAATCTCGTTTTGTACCTGTGTCATCGCCTGCTGGCTTTGAGCCTCAACATCGACCTCCGTTAGATAAGAAGAGCTTCCCAGGAGGAAGTGCTGGGCGACGGAAAGAGGGACGAAAATCATATCGTCCTGGTTGTTGAAAGCATTACCGCCTTTGGATTGGGTGACGCCGACCACCGTAAAATCGACATTTTTGATGCGAATAATCTGTCCTATGGCCATATCCGGCGTAGCCGTCGCCACCGAATTGCCGAAAAGGTTTTGAAGAACCGTTGGCCCGATAACAGCGACCATTGCCGAAGAATTTACATCCGAATCGGTAACGAATCTTCCTTGATCAACTTGCACGTTTCTGACTTGCGGATAAGCCGAATCCACGCCCATCACGGTGGTAAAAGTGTTGGAGCCCCGATAAATAACCTGGTACCGGCCGCTAACCTCCGGAGAAATGGCCGCAACTCCCGGCAGCTGCGCAATCGCATTACTGTCGTTCGGCGTCAAAGTCTCGGCGCTACCCAAACCGGAGCTGACGGTTGATCCGAAGCTTCTCGAAGCCCCGGGGATGACGACCAAAAGGTTTGAGCCCAGCGACTGGATGCTGGATTGAATAGTTCCCTGCGCCCCCTGCCCTATCGCCGTTAAAGCGATGACGGAAGCGATGCCGATTACGATGCCAAGCATCGTCAGTCCCGTCCGCACCTTGTTGACCGTTACAGCCAGAAAAGTTTCTTCGAATAAATCTTCGGTTGTCATTGGGTTTTAAACGCTTTTTGCCTCCGACTTAGCGACCCGCTTGTTCCGGTTTTTGCTGTCGCTAATAATCTGGCCATCCAAAATATGGATGATTCTGTCAGCGTGCTCGGCAACATAAGGCTCATGCGTGATTAAAACTATGGTCTTTCCTCCGTTTTCGTTCAGGGATTGGAAAGTGCGCAAAACCATTTCCCCGGTTTTGGAATCCAAGTTGCCGGTCGGTTCGTCAGCCAAAACAATAGACGGGCTGTTAACCAAAGCGCGGGCAATCGCGACTCTTTGCATCATCCCTCCGGAAAGCTGATTGCTGTGATACAGCCAAAAACCCTCTGGAAACGCCGATTCGCGGAGGGCCGCTTTGGCTATTTCTTCGCGCTTTTCTTTGGCGACCCCCTCGTAAATCAGCGGCAAAGCGACGTTGCGGAGAACGCTGGCCCGCGGCAAAAGGTTGAACGCTTGGAAAACAAAGCCGATTTTTTCCCTTCTTATGTCCGCCAACTCATCGTCGGAGAGTTTGGAAAGATCCTTTCCGTCGAGAAAGTATTCGCCGCTGGTCGGGGTATCCAAAGCGCCGATAATGTGCATCAAGGTCGACTTTCCGGAACCGGAGGGACCCATAATGGCCACGAACTCGCCCTCGGTCACCGAGAAAGTGATTCCTTTCAGAACTTCGGTTTTCAAACCGCCGTTATCGTAAGTTTTTCTTATTTCCCTGCAATCTATTACCTGCTTCATCCCCCAAGTAGAAATCTACCTCCGCCACCAGTTCCGCCTCGCATCGCTCCGCCTCCTCCGAGTCCGGAAACCGAGGGGACGCTCGATCCCTGGATAGTCTGGGTGATGATTTGATCCCCGGCTTTCACTCCGGAAATTATTTCCGCAAGAGTGTTATTTGTCAGACCGATAACTACCGGAACCTGTTTGGGAGCAGAATTTAGTTCCACACCCTGAGTGCCGGAAACGTCCGAAGTAGAGCTGCTTACGGGAGATTGGGGTTCCAAAACATAACTCGTTCCGTTAGAGGTGACAATCGCAGAACTGGGTATAGTTATCACGTTTTGGTGAACTCCGGTGACAATATCGGCCGTCACGCTCATTCCCGGCTTGATTTGATCGGCGCCCGGAGCGCCGCTTAAGCTGATCTGCACATTGTAGTTGACCACGCCCTGGCTCACAGTACCCACCGGGTCGACTTCGATTACCGTGCCCGCCAGCGACAAGCCGTTTATGGCGTCAAAGGTCAGAGTGGCTTTATCGCCAAGGTTCACTTTGGCCGCATCCACTTCGTTCAGGGTCACCTCGGCTATTTTC
Source organism: Patescibacteria group bacterium (assembly GCA_023474185.1). GTDB lineage: Bacteria > Patescibacteriota > Minisyncoccia > UBA6257 > Colwellbacteraceae > JACWAO01. The sequence goes on from JAMCXR010000028.1 coordinate 14,254, forward strand.
TGCCCGCCGACCATGCTTACCGCCGGAGTCGGCACGGTCGCGCCCACGGTCGAGGGCACCGTGGAAACAATGCCGGCGATCGGCGCGCGGATCGAGCAGTCCGCCAGATTTTCTTCCGCGGTCTGTAAGTTGTTCTGCGCGGTCTCGATGGCAATTTCTTGGGTTTGAATGTCAACCGGGGTCGGCCCCGCCACCAGTTCCGCCAGGGTGCTGCTGGCCTCGGCGAGCGACAGCTGATCGTTTTCTAAATTATTTTTATCCGTGCTTATTCCGTTAATGACTCCTAAAACATTGGACACGTCGTTATTGACCGTTTTTATATCGCTGCCGAAAGTCGTCTGGAAGGTTGCGGTCACCGGCGGAAGCGGGGTTTGCTGGCTGTCGGTCGGATAGTTATTGACCACGAAGTTCAATAAGTCATTGATTGATTTAATGCTGGCGCTGACGAACTGGGAGGTGCTATAGGTTTCCGAGAATAATGAATCCAGCGCGGCCTGGTTTGAATTCCGGCTATCGTTGTGGAAATCAGCTAGGTTGGCCTGGTAAGCGGCCAGGGCGGAATCATAGGCAGCAACCACTTTGTTGGCATAGGGCTGAGTTTCGGTCTGAAGATAGCTGGGCATCAGGTTTACGTACTCTTGAGGATTCTGCTGGCTTTTGGTAATGGCGTAGCCGTTAACGAAACTATTGGCATCGGCCATAATCGCTTGCATGTCGACAAACGCCGAAGCCAAAGTGTCGAATCCGTTTTGATAATCGGTATTGACCGTCGTCGAGGCGTCCGCCAGGTTTTGCTGCGCCTGCACGACCGCGCTTTGGTCTTGAATCAAGGTGCTGGTTGTGACTTCCTGCATTTTCTCGAGAGCCAGCTGCGCCGATTGCAGAGAGAGCTGCGCTTGGCGCAAGGCCCGCAACTCATTGGTCGCATCGAGCTGCACCAATAATTGACCGGTGTTAACCTTGTCTCCGGGTTGAACATAGACTCCGGTGACCGTTTCCGTCACCTGCGGATTGATATTGATTTGCGATGTATTCTGCACTTGGCCGCTGCCGGTGACGGAAGCGACGACCGTACCGGTAGTCGCCTCGGATATCAGGTATCTAGGGGCGGTGCTACCCGAGGTGGCAGTGGAACGCCAATAAACGGTGATCGCAAAAAGAACTGCAATAATCAGCGAAAGCAATTTATGCCCTTTTACAAACTTTTTAATTTTTTGAAACATAACCGTTAAGGAATGACTTATCCCGGCCGAAATTAAACGTGCTTCATAAGAGTACATCTTAGAATAAATTTTTAGCAACACCCTCTTCATCGGTTATTCATCTAGACAAATCCCGCTTGTTGCCGTTGACAAGAAACTTTTTCCGTGTTTAATAACAGCTAGGTAAAACACCTTTTGATAGCTGTTCATTCCAAATCCAAGAACGCGCAAGGAGGAGTGTCCCATGCGGATAACGGCTCGGATTCCCGGAGGAAATGGCAGGCTCTTGCAATATCTTCAGGCTTTCCGAATTTCCGGCCAAGTCGTCCAAAACTTCATTGTCGTCGACCTCCAAGAGCTGCCGGAAAAAAGCGGTTTTCCTTCGCCCAGGGCCTACTATCTTCCGCCGCAACTTTCTTCGCTCAAGCCGGAACCGGAGCTGCACATCGAACTCTCCGAACACGGCGGCGCGGAACTCCATTCGGGAAGCGCGACGATTGTTTGCGGGGTAAGCGGCAAGGCCCTTCGGCCGTTTCGTATCCCCCGTTCAAACGTAATGGCTTGCGGCGAGCACGCTATCTTTTCCGTTCCCTGGGCGGTAATGGCGATCACCGCAACCCATCCCGGCGACAAAATAGAGGTACTGAAACACCGAATCGAGAAGTTTCCGATGGGAGCACGCCTGAAAACCGAAGAAGTATGGAAGGGCTGCGCGCGGATCGCAGAAGTCAGGTGCCGCGGGTGCGGCTTTGAGGGCCCGCCGGAGAAACATGCTCGCCTGCAACAAAACCGCGTTTGCAGCGGGACGCTCGCGCCTACCAGGCTAGACTTGCCGGCCGGCCTGGAAAAATACCAAGCGGCCGCGGCGGCGGCGGCGATAAAGTCCAAGTGTCTTCACTGCCGCGAACCGCACTATTTTCTGCGCACCTAGCGAGTGTCGGATCGCGGAAATTCCCCGGGTAGAGCAATTTGCCCGGGGCTTTTTATCTTCCTTGATTTAATTTCGTTTTAAGAATAGTTTTAAGAAAGCCATCGTAATGTATGTCCTTTTGCGGGAGGTTTGAAGGCGTTGCATTTAGTAAGAAGACGCGAGCAATCAAAACTTAATATTCGCGGAGGCATGCCTTTTTGGTATCACCCGTGCGGCTATCACATGGTGGTAGCTGAATCGTTGCGCAACAAGCTGGTTGTTGTTTCCAAGTGGGCCAAGCTCGTCGTCTCCGCTTACAAAGGGTCCGGCGACGAGAAATGGTCGGTTCATTGGGAAATAGACCACGGACGCATTGCGGGAGTCGGCGGTCAAATTCTCTTCTCTTCCGAAGAATTGATTGCGGCCTTCGGTTGCTCCGAGCGCGTTTTAGCCAGTCACAACGAACTAACCAAAAGATACGGGGCCGACTGCGGAGTTCAAGGTAAATACATCAGGCAGCTGAGATACCTGAACATTCCCTGTCCGGGAACCGGAAGTGACGGCGACCCCAATATCTCCGCGTATATTACCGAGAGTATTCGTTTGGGAGTCTGGAAACTCCTCAACGCCCACACCAAGGGGAAACTCCCGCCTCTTCCGCTGTTTCCCGACGACGTTCAAGAAGAAGGAATCGTGGGAAGCTAGCGATGCACCCTTTTCCGCTCCGAGCCCAACAAGGCTACGGGGCGGTTTCATTTGATTTGAAATCGATCTTAAAAGTCTGGATTTCAGGCAGAAACCAATTTAGGCTTGACCGCCTCGAAAAACCTGACCGCGGAATAGCCCAAGAAAGTTATAGTGGTAATGAAGAAGCTCACAGGGTACGGCAGGTAAAACGATACAAAAAGGCCGAACCAGGTGGCCAGAAGGGCGATTATTACCGCGAGCAGAATTCCCTGCGCCGGGTGCCTGGTCATTCTTTGGGCAATGGCGGCTGGAGTCACCATTAAGGCGAAAATCAAAAGGACGCCGACTACCTGCACGGAAATCGAAGTAGCTACGGCCAGCAAAATCATGAAGAAAACCCCGAACCAAAAGATGGATATCCCTTTGGCCTCGGCTATGTCTTCGCTTAAGGAGCTGAACAAAAGCGGACGATAAATGACCGCCACCGAGAAAAGGATGACCAAAGCGGCGATGAGCGTCACTAAAACGTCGCTGGCGCTGATGCCGAGTATCTGGCCGAAAAGTATCGAATAAGCCTCAGTGGCATAGCCGGTATAAAGACTGATGAATAGAACGCCTATGCCCAGCATGAACGCCAAAACTATCCCTATTTGTACATCGCGGCTCATCGCTTTGCGCCCGAAAGTAGCCATCGCCACTCCGCCGCCGACGGTAAATACCAAAAGACCCACAATCGGATTGAGGCTCATTAAAACCGCGCCGGCGGCTCCGGCAAAGCCGATATGCGACAAAGCGTGAGCGGCGAAGGATGAGCGGCGAAGGATGACAAAGTAACCGACTATTCCGGCGACTACGGCCACGATGGTCCCGGCTTCGAAAGCATGCTGCATAAACGGGTACTGCAGCATCATTTGCAGGTCGCTTATAATATTCCAATTGAAATTGGCGCTAGTCATAATGTTCGTGTTGACCGCGGTGGTGGTGATGGCGATGATTGGCCGCATGATGATGTTCCGGCTCCTCTATCCCGATGATAGCCACCCGCCCCTGCGAATCTTTCAATACTTCGACCGGAGTATCGTAAATCTCAGTTAAAGATTTTGAAGTAAGTATATCTTGGGGTTTGCCCGTAGCGACTCTTCCGTTAGCCACGTAAATCACCTGATCCAAAACCGAAAGCAACGGATTGATGTTGTGCGCGATGAGTAGCGCCGTGATTCCTCGCAAGCGAACTACCCGATTGATGAGGCTGACGAAATCGGATTCCCTCCGGATGTCGAGGTTGGCCAAGGGCTCGTCGAGCAAAAGAAGGTCCGGATTGCCGATCAGCGCTTCCGCCAAAAAAATTCGCTGCAGTTCCCCGCCGGACAATTCTCCCAACGGCTTGTGCGCCAACTCCCCGGCGCCAACCGACTTCAAGACGTCCAACGCCTCCTTCATTCCGGCGTCGGCCAGGCCGGTGCCCCAGCGGGTGCCGACCAACCCCAGCCGAACGAACTCCGCCGCTTCGATGAAAGTTTCGTTGTCGATGTCGTGACGTTGGGAAACGTAGCCGATGCGGGGATTGCCGCGAGCCGGCGATTTGCCAAAAATCGTCAGTTCGCCGGAAAGCGGCTTGGATAATCCTAGCAAAAGCTTGAAGAGAGTTGTCTTGCCGGACCCGTTGGGGCCCAGAATAGCAACAAACTCCCCTTTCCCCACGGTAAAATCGGCCTCTTGCCAGACCTTGCGACCAACATATCCCGCCGCCAGTTTTCTCGCTTCGATAACTTTGCCTGTAATACTGCCTCCTTCCATTTTTATTTTCCTCCTGCTTTGGCGCTAAGCGCGTTTTGAAGCTCCGTCACTTCTGCATTCATCCAATCTTGAAACGGCATATTTGATGGCTGAACTATTTCGGTGACTCCGATTATCGGTATTCCTTCCTGCAGCGCCATTTTTTTCATATCGCTGGTTAACGGGGTTATCGTTTGTTGATTATACACCAAAACGGCCGGTTCCTTGCTTTTCAGTTGATTTTGAAACTCGGCTACGCTTTGCGTCGGCGGATCGTTGCCCTCGGCGACCGCCTGCATGAACGCCGGGGGAGAAATCAAATCTAAACCGGCAGCATTCGCCAAATACGAGAAGATGTCTTCCGTAGATGCGACCTTCGTTCCGGCAAATTGTTGTTTGATGGAAGCTATTTTGTTTTGATAAACGGCCGCCGAATTTTCGAACTCCTGGTACCGGGCTGCGTAATAAGATTGGCCGGCGGGGTCGAGGGCTGTCAAGTCTTTTTCTATTTGCGCCGCCGTCTCATTCACGTATTCTGGGCTGTACCAAAAATGCGGATTGTCACCGCTCTTTTTCCCCAAAAGCGAGGCCACGTCCAAAACTTTCCTGCTCCGGCTGGGATTGGCCGCCAGCAATTTTTTCGCCCAACCGTCGTATCCTGCGCCGTTGACGATTACGTAATCGGCGTTAGCCAGGGCAATGGCGGTATCGGTGTTGCTTTCGTATTCGTGCGGATCGGCGTTGGGATCGGAAACAACGCTAAGGACGCTGACTCTAGCGCCCCCTATTTGGGAAGCGATGCTGCCCCAGAAATTTTCCGCCGCCACCACTCGGAGAACGGTTTCTGTCTGTTTGGCCGGTCGGGGCATCCCGACTTTACTCGCAATTAACAGTCCGCTTATCAAAGCAGCCAGCACCGCCAGGATGACCAATAGTTTCTTGCCCATGCCTTTCATTATAGCATCGTCGTCAAGCCAAGCGGCATCGGATAGCAAGGGTCTAAACGCGGTTTAAACCAATCCGGGGAAATAGTCCGATTTGATTTGCATGGCCGGAACTCCTAAGTCGCGAAGGCTTTTCCGAAAGCCGTCGACCAGCGAACGCGGTCCGGAAAGATAAAACGTCCTCTCCAAATAATCCGGGATTTCTTCGCGGATTGCCGATTCGGTCAGCAATCCCTTTCTTCCATTCCAATCCGGCGGAGTTTTATCGGCGTTAGTTGCAACGTAAACAACTTTGGCTCCGAGCTCCGCCCGCGCCCTGTCCAGCATTTCCCGATAAGCCAAGTCTTGCGGCGACTGGGCGGAATAAAGCAAAACAACGTCTCTTTTCTCCTTAGAGCGCAGAAGGTGGCACAAGATGCTGTGAAAAGGCGTGATTCCTATGCCTCCGGCGATAAAGGCCAGTTTTTTCTCTTTATCTTTGGGCAAGACGAAATCGCCTGCGGGTTGAGCCGCCAAAACCCGGTCGTTCTCTTTCAGCGAGAACATCGCCTGCTTGAAACTGCTGGATTCGGGATAAAATTTCACTCCCAGTTTGATTTCCTTTTCGTCCGGAGAAGAAGCAATGGTGAAATACCGCCGGTTGCCCCGGTCATCCGGCTTTTCATGCGGCAAAGTCCATTCCATGTATTGGCCGGGCAAAAAAATGACCGGCACATCAGCGGCAAAGACAAATTCGTAGACCCATTCCGCCAATCGGGACTTGCGCTTCAAGCGCAGCACATACCTGCCTTTTGGACCTATCAGGAAGGAAAGCAAATTTCCGACTACAAGAGCAAGCTCCGGCGTCGAGTAAAGGGAACCAAGATGAATTATCGGAGGAAAGAACAAACCAACCAGGGCGCCGTAAGCAATTCTCTTATCGCGCGTTCCCGGAGTGGTTAGGGGTTCGGTGAGCATGATGGAAGAAAAGAAAATAATCGGAGTACCGACCAAGATTTGCCAGAAGGCGGAGACCGGAGGCGCACCTTTCGCCCAGGCGAAAATTACGGACAAAGGCACCGCCACCAGCAGAAAAGCCGCTACCAAGTCTATGCGGGATATTTTTTTGACCACTAGCCATCCTCCGACGAGCGTGAAAGGCAGCATAGCGACAGTTCCACTCCACCAGCTCGCGGTTTGCCCTAATGTCAGAGCCGTTATTGCCACGGCCAAAGCGGCGGGGTTGAAGATGTGCTTTTTGTTAAATGAAAGAATAAATTTGGAGGCCGTCGCCAGCACCGCCGCCCAAAGGTAAAATCCCAACCCGGAAACCGAAAAAATATGAGACAGCGGCACAGGGGTGATAATCAAAGCCAGAATTAATGAGGTGATATATGTCGATTCCACATTAACCGGCGCCTCGAAAACGGCGGCGAAAGCCTTGTTGGCGAGAAGCGCGATTGCCAGGATTATCGCCGTTGAAAACACAAGCGCCAGCGGGGAAAACGGAAGCAGGCCGAAAAAGCTTAAAACGAAGGCCGCAGCCAGCAAGGCGACCAGGACGTACACAACCAGCCGATACATCGTTATTTTGTTCAACAGCGCGTCCGCGAATTTAAACATTGTATTTTGATAATCCGCTGGTCATCGTCGCCATCCCTTGCCGGTCGATGCTCAATCCCTCAAACCCACTTAGACTTTCGATGAAACGAATGCCCTCCTTACCCATGGCAAAAGCCGCCGTAGCCAGGCAATCGGCTTCATATATGTCCGGGCCGATAACCGTCAGGCTTACCACGTCAGCCAACGAATCGGCCGGCTTTTTGGGATTGTAAATGTGCCGACCGCGGATATACGTCCCGGAAGTAGCCGCTCCTCCGTTTTCGACGCTTAAGACCTTGATTATCTCCTCCTGCCGGAACGGGTTTTTCACTCCTATCATCCAATTTCTCCCTGCGGCATTTTTTCCCCGAACCTGCACATCTCCGCCGGCGTTGATATAGAAATTTTCGGCTCCTTTTCGCTCCAAAATATTGGCGGCGTTATGTATCGCCCAGCCCTTCACCAACCCCGACGGATCAATCCTCCCGCCGGGAGTGGCAATGTCGAAAAAACCGCCGGTCATTCGTTTCATCTCTTCGGCTAAAAAGAAAACTTTTTCCATGTCTTCGCTGTATTCGTCCGGAGCCAGCTCTCCCCTGTTGATTTTCGAAATTTCGCTTTCCTCCTTGTAGGTACTGAATTTGCCGTCGATGTACCGGAAATAATCGAAGACGTTCTCCAAGTCGCTTTCTTGCAAGCCCGAGTCGGCCACTTCGACGGCAATCGGCATTCCCATAATAACCCTGGTTTCTTTCATAAGTCTGGCAATAAAACTAGGCCCTGGCTTGAGCCAAAGCGCTTTGCAACGACTGTTGGAACGCTCCGCTCGTTTCGGTGGCTCCGGAAATAATGTCGACATTCGCGCTTTGCGCCTGAATAGCCTCTTGCTTCAGCATCGGCAGCGCCACCTCGCTCACATAAATCGAATGGCTGGTATCGCTCGGGTATTGCAAAAAACCTATGTCCGTCAGTTGCCCTCCTTTGATTACAGCTTTCACCTGGACCGTGCCGTAAAAAGCATCGGCGGCGCTCCCAACGTAGGATCCGTTCTTGTACCGGCTGCCGTTAGGAGCAGCAGCTGTGTTTGCCGCCGGAGAAGCTGTCGGTCCCGGCGCGGACGGAACGGCCGCCGGTGTCTGCGGCGCGGAAGACGCACCACCGTTATTCAGGACGGCGTTCGCAGCCGCGGCTCCGGCCGCGGACGTTCCCGGCCGGCTGTTCAGCAAGACGTAAAAAGCGAAAAGCAGAACCGTAAAAAACGAAAATACGATTTTTTTCATAAAATCTGATTATGCTGGCGCTGGATGATTATATCATGAAGGCCGGCTCTTTCCGCCTAGAACTTAAATATTTCTCTTTTCCTCCAATATTTTTGCTTCCGGCCACCAGATCTCCCGCACGTTACCGACCAAGTAAAGCGAGCCGGTGATTAAAACCGGCAAGCGGTTTCGCTTGGCTAAGGCGTAAGCCTCCAGCGGATCAAACGTCTCCCTGGTTCTTATTCCGTATTTTTTGAACTCCTTGGCTAAGTTAGCCGGCCGCACCGCATCTCTCTTTTCCACCAGCGGCTGGCTTAGATAAGCTTTGGCGGTCAGCGGCGACACTATCTTTACCATTTCTTTGTAATCCTTGCCGCTTAAAGCGCCGAAAACCAGGTTGACTTTTTTGATACCTCGGCTGCGCAAGCTTCGGACTATGTGTTCCATCTTGGCTGGGTTGTGGGCGGCGTCCAAAATGGTTGGCGGTCTGGATTTTATTTCTTCCATTCTGCCAGCCAGTCTCACGGCGTTAATGCCCTTTTTAGCCGCTTTCAAATCGAGATTGGTCAAGACGCTTTCCCGCAGCGTCTGAACGGCCAAAAGCGCCAAATTGCGGTTGGAATCGTAAAACGACTCCGATGGTTGGTCTTGGGCAATAAATATCGGCACGCGTTTTTTTCTTGCTTCGGCCAGAAAAATTTTCTCAATCTTAAGCGGCATCCGGCCGATAACCGCGGCGGCTTGTCCCTTTCGGATAAGGCCAGCCTTGTGCCAAGCCACGTTTTTCAAAGTCGGTCCGATACTTTCCAAGTGGTCTCTGGAAACGTTGGTAATGACGGATAGGCGCGCCGGAAGTACGTTGGTCCGGTCAAAGCGGCCGCCAAGTCCGACTTCTACCACCGCCCATTTTATCCCGCTGTTTTTGAAAGCAACCAGAGTCAACGCGGTCATGGCCTCCAAATAAGTCGGCATTCCGAATTTTCCCCGGTATACCTGCAAAAGCGCTGCCCTGACTCGGCGGGAGCAGAATATAAATTCCTCCGATGAAATAAGCTTTCCGTTGACGCTCGTCTCCTCGGTTGGACTGGTTAAAAAGGGCTTGGAGTGGAGGCCGCATCTTACGCCGTTTTGGAGCAAGGCTTGATAAATCATCGTGGCCACCGAACCTTTACCGCTCGTGCCGCCAACCAGCACGAAATTTATCCTCCGCTCCGGATTGCCCAGCGCTTTTAGGAGAACGGACATTCTCTTTAAAACCAATTTTTTATCCCTCCGCGAGGCTGGCCTCCACTTTTCCCTGTAAAGCAGGGACTTTAAAAGTTCTACTTCTCTTAAGTATTCCTCGTAAACTTCAGAGTTAAGCATTTTGGAATCATTGCCCCGGCGGCAAATCATTGAGCCCGAGAGAGGGATCGAACCTCCGACCTAACGCTTACGAAGCGCTCGCTCTGCCAGCTGAGCTACTCGGGCCAGCGTTCTGTCTACCGTCAATTTATAGCAGTTTCCGGCACAAGTTTCCAGTGTGTGCGTACCGGTCCGTGACGCATGGTGCGGATAAGTCCTTAGAAAAACACGGCTGGATTGTTTTATCCAAGGGCGGAGCGGAGGTCGCGGAGGATTTCTTCTGGAAGCCTTTCACCCGGCTTGGTAGTACCCGGATATCTCCAAGCGGAAATTATTTTAATTGTTTTTTCCTTCAAGCCAAGCTGGCGCACGATTTCTTTTTCCTTGGCCGTTCTGGAGCGCGCCTGTTTTGTCTTTGACTCTTGAACCATAACCCATATCTCATAGGGATTTTTCGCCGTCCCTCCGGGCTGCATCATAGCCACGGTGTTTTCGGCCACTCCTTCTTCGACGCGCTTCGGGTAATTCAACACGCGCTTAATCCGGCTTTCGGAAAGCTTGTAGTACCGCATCTTGCTTCTGGCGTGCATCGTCCAGTGAATTTGCATCAATTTATATTATAAGAAATTAATCGCTTGCGCGTCTTGCAAGGCGGGAATATAATTCGATTGCCGATACTTTTTTATTGTACCGTGGCTTTCAAGTCACATAACCTCTCTCGACGGAAAGGGTTCACTTTGGCCGAGTTTTTGATTTATATCGGTATTTTTTCGGTTGTTTCGACGATTCTCTACGGTATTTTGACCGACGTCATGGACGCCAATTCGCGCGAAACGTCGGCCAACGAGATAACCAGCCAGCTGAACACGGTTTTATCCACCGTCCAAACCTATGTTAAAGGCTCCAGCCAGATAGAAGTTTATCAAGATGTTAATCATTTGGCCTCCGCCACAACTTCCGGCAGTTATTTAATGGTTCGCACTCTGGCCACGTCGACCGACCCGACGTGCATTTATTTAAGCAACGGAACGGTCAAGCTGGCTATCGGGCCGGATTCTCTGCATAAAAGCGAATGCACCGGCCAAGCGGCCGATTTAACCACCTCTAAGATCGTCGCCAACTCATTAACCTTTATGGTTGCCCAGCAGGCCGGCGGGCATGCTTTCGTGCAAGTCGATGCTCAGTTAAGCAACAACACCGCCGATCCGAAACTGGTGGTTTCTAAAGCGATAAAATCCGTAATAGGTCGCGTCTCGGCGGCGACTTTCGATTC
>JAMCXR010000034.1 GCA_023474185.1 Patescibacteria group bacterium
ATCTGCCTTTTTTTTTTTTTTCGTGGCGCGCCATGGAAGCCCGAGATGCTTCATGGCGAAGCGGTGGACCTAGCGAGAATCGAACTCGCGCCTCTACAATGCGAATGTAGCGTCGTACCACTAGACTATAGGCCCTCGTCCGCCATCTGCCGGCGGCGGATGGCGGGGACGGATCGATTGTTAGTATACCCTTATCTGCTCTCCGTGATAAGCCTCAAAACTTCCTCGCGGCTTATAAGCCCCCTTCTTTCTATTTCCTCCTCGACAACCTTCTTTATTTCTTTATTAAGCATTGCTTGGCTTTCCTTAGCCTGAGCCATAAGCTCTTTAAGTTGGTCCGGATCCATGTTTTTCATCATGTTCTGGGCCGCCTTAAATTGATCGAACATCCCCATGATTTAATTAATAATGCAGCGACGGAGAGAATATACAACAAACACAAAGAAATCCCAAATACTGAATCGGGGTTTAGGATTTTACAGTCCCAGTTCCTCGTGTATCCCCCGCAGTGCCGGTAAGGCTATTTTTATAAGCTCTTCCACCTTCAGCCCCAGTTTATCTTCCATTTCCAGAAGCAATCCCCTATCAACCCCTCTCGCGAAAGATTTTTCCTTGAATCTTTTCATCACGCTTTCCACCGTGAGGTCCGCAATCTTTTTCGAGGGCAAAATTAGAGCCGCGGCGACGATAAGTCCCGTCATCTCCTCGGCGTAATACAGCGCCTTCTCCATTAAGGTTTCCGGTGCGGGATGGTTGGCGTGAAAGTTGTGACGATAAACAGCCTCTATCACTTCCGGCGGGAAACCCTCTTTCTTTAATATCTCCGCGGCCGGTTCGGTGTGTTTTGTCGGTTCGCTCTGCGTCATTTCCCAGTCCAAATCGTGAACCAGTCCGGCCAATTCCCAAAGGTCCGCCCGATCGTCTTCCTTATAGTAATGCGCGAGCGATCGCATAAGCGCTCCGGCAGCCAGGTTGTGCTTAACCAACCCTTGATTTTTGATATACGTGTTTAAAAGCTCAAAAGCTCTTTTCTTATAATCGTTCATTCGGAGAATTTTAAACCAATTTTGCGCAAAGCTGAATATACACATAAAAACGCCCGCTTCTCGGCGGGCGTTTTTAGGCTACTTTCCTTTGGCTTTTACTTTGACTTTCGTTTCGGTCCTGGGCGCGGCTGCCTTGGGCATAGTCACCTTCAAGACTCCTTTTTCGTAAGTCGCCTCCACTTTCTTTTCTTCGACGGCGATCGGCAAGCGGACCGCCCGCTCAAAAGATCCTCTTCTTATCTCCTGCTTCCAGTATCCTTTACCCTTCTCTTCTTTCTTTTCCTCCATCGACCCCGAAACGCGCAGAACCTGGTCTTTGACGCTTACGTTAACCTTATCCGGATCAACTCCCGGGAGGTTAAGTTCGGCTATCACCTCCTTGTCGGTCTCGTAAACGTCCATGGCCGGTTCCGCCAGGCGGCTGCGGGGCACTATGGGGAAAAGCCAGTCATCGTCAAAAAACCTGTCGGTTTCTCTAAATGGATCCCACGGAATTAATGCCATAGCTTAAATTATAATTTTTTCGACCTTTAAGCCTTGACTACATTTTGCGGCTGGCCGCCGGAAAATTTTACGATATTGTCCGCGGTCGTGTCTAAAATCCTCAAGAGAGCTTCCTTGGCGTTAAAGGCGTTGTGCGGGGTAATAATCACATTTTCCATATCCACTAGGATGTTGTTTTCCAAAACGGTCCGCAAATTGGCCTCGTTCGGGTGCCCGCTTGTGAGGAATTCCAATTCGTCCTGCGTCGGCCCTTCTTCTTCCAAAACGTCCAAACCGGCTCCGCCCAAAGTCTTATCTTTCAGCGCTTGAATCAAAGCCTCCGTTTCCACCACCGCCCCCCTGGCGGTATTGATGAGTACCGCTCCTTTTTTAATCAATCCTATGTTGTTCTTGTTTATGAGATGGTGCGTGGAAGGAAGATAGGGAACATGAATCGTGATGACATCCGACGAGCGAAGCAGCTCTTCAAAAGGGACATACTTGAAATTCAATTGCTCCTGCAATTCATTCCTCGGATAGGCATCGAAAGCAATCACGTTCATCCCGAATCCGTTGGCTATTCTAATAGAATGCTGGCCGATGCGGCCGGTCCCTATCACTCCGAAAGTCTTGCCTCTTAAGTCGAATCCGCGCAGCCCTTCCAGATTATAAGACCCTTCCTCCCTAATCCGATCGAATGCTTTGTAAATTTTTCTTGAGACGTTTAAAAGGAGCCCAAACGCAAATTCGGCCACGGTGTTCTCGCCGTATGACGGGACGCTGCAGACAGCGACATTTTTGGCCTTGGTCGCTTCCAAATCTATATGGTCAAACCCGGTGGTTCTCGTCGCGATTAACTTCAAATTCGGCAAGAAATTCAAAAGCTCCGCGCTTATTTTGGAACCGGTGAAGACGGAAACGACATCTGCATCTTTGGCTTCTCCGGCGTTTTCCAACTCGAGCTTGCCCGGAGAAAAACTTATCTCGTTTCCGGCCAGTTTCCCTTTCAGATGCTCCTCTTCCCAATCTTCCGTCTCAAAAAACGCTATTTTCATTATTCAATTATTGCTGCTTTTTACCGTTGAGCGACTTATTTATCTGGATTAATCTCTTATATTTTACCAATCTTTCCTCCTGAAGTGGAGAGCCGGATTTCAAGCCGTCGGCGCCTATGCCGTACGCCAAGTCGGCGATAAAATCGTCATCTGTCTCTCCGCTCCTGTGGCTAACTATGATTTTCCAACCGAATTGCCGCGCTAAATCAGCGGCGGCAATCGTTTCGCTAATCGTTCCCCGCTGATTCGGCTTGATAATTGCCGCGTTCGCGGCGCCCAGCCCGGCCATCTCTTTGACCCTTTCAGCGCTGGTGACCGTTAAATCGTCTCCGACCACCCACACGCTTTCTTTCCCTTCTCGGCGGAGGCTGCGCATCAGTTCCACCCATTCTCTTTCTTTATCCTCGTCAAAAGGGTCTTCAATGGAAAGCAGACCGTATCTCTTTACTATCCATTCGTATATTTTCAGCAACTCGCCGCTTTTCCATTTGCTTTCCCTCCATTGATAAATTTCATCAGACCCGCTATAAAGGCCGCTCGCCGCAGCATCTATTCCGAAATCCACTTCCCCATCGTGGATCCTTCGCGTTTCGTCGAGTATTTCCAAACCGAGTTCGGGATTAATGCCGGAGACCACGAATCCTCCCTCATCGCCGAATTTTTCTCCGGAGCCGCGCGAGGCCAAGACTCCCCTCAGAGACTCGATGAATGAGAAGGTGGACTGCAAAGCCTCTTCCGGGCTACTGGTTTGCGGAACGACCAAATATTCTTGGAAAGGAAGGGGGTTAAGCGACTGGTCAACGTGCAGTCCGCCGTTAATGAGGTTGACGAACAGCCTGGGAAAAGAAGGCGTGGCAGTCGCGCTTTCACGTCTTAGGAGTTCATAAAGAGGAATTCCCCTTTCTCCAGCCAGCAGGCGCGCGAAACACATACTCATCGCCAAAGTCGCATTGGCCCCCAAATTTCTTTTGTCCGGGGTACCGTCGATTGCAGACAAAAACTCGTCAAACTCGCGGAGGGTTTCGAAATCCCTGCCCGAAGCCGCGCGCGTAATTTTATCCAAATTCTGCAGGGCATTCTCCGGAGCAATCGACTTTGCCTCGCGTTTGCCGCGGCTTTTGCCTGAGGGCACGGAAGCTTTGACTTCCGCATTGCCGGAAAAGACCGTTACTTCTATCGTTTTTTCTCCGCGCGAGTCGTTGATAATCCTGCCTTTTGCCGCCGATAGTTTGGGCATTTACTTCTTCAGTTGTTTTTCTTTTTTGAGTATAGCCACCGAGGTTTTAACAACCGAGTCGGGGTTCAAGGATATGCTTTCTATACCCCTCTCGACCAAAAAGGCGGCGAAATCTTCGTAATCGGATGGGGCTTGTCCGCAAATTCCGACATACTTTTTATTTTTCCTGGCTGCTTCGATTACTTTCGCGACGGAAATTTTCACCGCTTCGTTTCGCTCATCCGCAATTTTTGCCAATTCCGTGTTGTCGCGGTCTATGCCGACAGTTAACTGGGTCAGGTCGTTGGAGCCGATGCTGAATCCGTCGAAAACCTTTAGAAAATCGTCGGCCAGAATTACATTGGAAGGTATTTCCGCCATGGCGTAAACCTTTAACTTATTCTCCCCCCTCTTCAACCTAAACTCTTCCATCGCCTTAATAACTTTTTTTCCTTCTTCCGGAGTGCGGCAGAACGGAATCATCGGGGTCACATTGGTCAACCCAAACTCGTCCCTCACTTTTTTCATCGCCCGACATTCCAGCCCGAAAGCCTCTCTGAATCTCGGATCGTAATAACGCGACGCCCCGCGCCATCCGATC
The DNA here is from genome assembly GCA_023474185.1 of Patescibacteria group bacterium. Taxonomy (GTDB): domain Bacteria; phylum Patescibacteriota; class Minisyncoccia; order UBA6257; family Colwellbacteraceae; genus JACWAO01. The sequence goes on from JAMCXR010000034.1 coordinate 4,402, forward strand.
ATCGGGTTTTCCTCCTTAGGCTCAAAATATTTTCCGCCCAAAAGCTGCGCATATTCGTTGGTCTTGAAATCGGAGAAGCGAACTATTACTTCATTGGGGTAAAAGGCGGTTCCTATCTGCGCAATGCCCTCGGCGAGCTTGTCGACATAAAACTCCCTTCCGTTTTTATACCCTGCAATAATTTTTTTAATCTTTGACTTGACCGACGCGTCGGTTTTCTCAGGATGCAGCAAAGCCATCGGGTGAACCTTGATTCTCGAGGCGATTATAAACTCCTCGCGCGCCAAGCCGACGCCGCTTGCTGGAAGAAAAGAAGACTCATATGCCTCGTCGGGGCTTCCTATGTTAACCATTATCTTCGTTTTTGGTTTTACGAACTCCTTTAGTTTATACGTTCTTTTTCTCCACTCGGTCTTTCCTTCCCAAACCAACCCCTCCGTTCCGCGCGAGCAGTCGACGGTCAGTCTCATTCCGTTTTTAATCCGACTGGTCGCATTTTCCGTTCCCACGATGCAGGGGATGCCGAGTTCCCTCGATACTATCGCGGCGTGGCTTGTGCGACCTCCTTCGTCCGTCACTATCGCCGAGGCGATTTTCATTATCGGTTCCCAGTCGGGGTCGGTCATCCGCGTCACCAGAACCTCGCCTTTGTTAAACCGCCTTATATTCTTCGCGCTTTTTATAACCTTAGCCGGCCCTTCGGCGATTTTAGTACCTATTGCCGCCCCTTTGACCACGAGCCTGCCCGTTTTTTCCATTTCGTAATCATCGAGGGTTTCCGCGCTCTTCGAAACCTGAACCGTTTCTGGTCTAGCTTGGACGACATACAGCTTGTTTTGCGCCCCGTCTTTGGCCCATTCGATGTCCATCGGTTTCTCATAGTGCTCTTCTATCTTTAGACACCAATCGGCCAACTGAAGCGCCTCTTTGTCGGACAAAACAAACTTGTTTCTTCTCGGCAGGGAAGTCGCGATTAGTTCCGTTCTTTCTTTGTCTCCGTATACAAGGGTTTTCTCCTTACTTCCCAGTTCCTTTAATATGATGGCCGGATGACCTTTCCGAAACGGCTCTTTCGCTACGTGAAACTCGTCGGGAATAACCTCCCCCTGAACCACAAGTTCCCCCAAACCCCAGGAGCCGTTTATCACCACCACCCCGCGGAATCCGGTATCCGGATCGAGCGTGAAAGCCACGCCGGAGCAAGCCTTATCCGAGCGCACCATTTTTTGAACTCCGACCGAAAGATAGGTTTTAAGATGGCTAAATCCCTTATCCTCGCGGTAGGAGATGGCACGATCGGTGAAAAGAGAGGCAAAACATTTTTTAACCGACTCCAACAATTCTTCCTCCCCAACCACATTGAGATACGTTTCTTGCTGGCCGGCAAAACTCGCTCCGGGAAGATCCTCCGCCGTAGCCGAAGAGCGTACGGCTACGTCCGTATCACCCGTTCCGTACTGGGCCGAAAGTTCTTTATAAGCGCTTGATATTTCCCGGGCCATATCCTCAGGAATGGATGCTTCAACAATCGCCTTCCTTATCGCCACCCCCCGTTTCTGCAAATCGGACAATTTCTCGACGTCCAGACCTCGCAAAATCTCTTTTATTTTCTTATCGAGCTCATTGACCCGAAGAAATTTCTGATAAGCCTGAGCCGTGATGGCAAATCCGTTCGGCACCCTTACGCCACGCTTCATCAGAGAAACGTACATTTCCCCAAGGGACGCGTTTTTTCCTCCGACCTGCGGAACGTTTTCCATCGACACTTCCTTAAGCCAAAGTATGTTTTTCGTTTTCATTTTTTACTTTTTATTTATCTTGGGTTCGCCGAAAGGTTTGTCTCGCTTGTCCGCCGTTGACCTAGCGGAGGCGGAAGCCGCGGCAAACGGTTTTTGTTGCGCGACCAGCATCAAGTCCGAAACATTGCTTCCCGTCCTTTCGCTTTTGATCAAATCTCCTATTCTCCGCCAAAAGACATAGGAGTTGTTTCTTTTCAAATATTTATCGGGGTCCAAACCGGAATTTTTTATTTTTCTTAAAGTCAGGCTGTCCGCCAAAGCTCCGGCCGACTCGGCAATGTTGTCAACGCCGTCGGATGCCATGGAAAGTATCAATTGGTTGTCTTTCAGATATTTTACTCCTCCCAGAACCACGTCCATATTTCTGCCGCCTTTCCCGTTCTTGTTGGTGACGTAAACGGAAGTTTCTCCTCCGTACAAAATCATTTCTCCGCCGCGTTTCAGGCGTTTCAGCAGCTTCTTTCCCGCTTCCGCCGCCTCGCCTTTGACGAAAGAGTTCGAAACAACAGTGCGGTAGCCAAGACCTTCGGCCTTTTTCTTCATGGCCCCAAGAGCGTCTCTGTTGCTTAAAAGCAATATGTTTTTCACCCTGGAAAAAGCCTTCGTGTCTTTCGGTGTTTCGGATAATCTTATTTTCCCGAGCCTATATTTGGTTACTATTTTTTCCGCGTCTTTTTTGGTCGTTTTGTCCAAAAAAGTGGGGCCGGAAGCCACCAGACTTAAATTGCGGAACGGCACATCCGAGAAAATCAACCCCAAAACGTCAGCCGATCCGGCCATTTCTATTAAATTCCCGCCGTGAACTTCCGAAATATGCTTCCTAACGGTATTAATCTCATTAATATTTGCTCCGGAATCGAGGAGCCGGCGAAACACATTTTTAGCCGCGGAAATAGACATAGTGCTCGGCTTGAACAACAACGCCGATCCTCCGCCGGAGATTATTGCCAGTATCAAGTCCCCTTTTTTCGCGGACTTCATAATCTCTATTATTCTTTCCGCGGCTTTAACGTTTTGTTTGGAAGGAAGCGGGTGCGTGCCTCGGAAGCTTTTTATTTTATTCAGTTTCCCCCGGCGCGTATCCACCACGGCGCCGCCGGTTATTCTGTCCTTTAGAAGGCGTTCCAAATATCCGGCCGAGTCGAGCGCGGCTTTGCCGATGCCGATAACGAATATTCTGCGGTACCTGGCGAGATCAACTTTTTCACCGCTAATTAACAGAAGGCTGCCTTGAAGTCTTATCTTCTGCGGGAGAAAGTTCCTTGGACGTATTGCCCGCAATCCTTCCTCCGCCACTAACAAGGTATCGCGCCTTAAATCCGTGACTGACAAGGCGCGCCGGTTCTTGATGAACATTAGTTTAATTGTACTCCATGCGCCGCACAATAAATAGGAGCAGTCCGCAGCCACTGTCTTGACAAAAACGACGTTTAATTCTAATAATTGGGCGCACAACGGTTCTTCTATATCCCAAATAAAAGGGAGGCATCTTTGATGGTTGCCACGAAAGCAACTCCTCTGCCGGACGAAGACAATTTCATATACAACACCGTTAACGGAATCCTGCTGGCAATTTCCACCGAAGCCGCGGGCAACATGGACTTCCGGTTCAGCGTGCGGGAAGATGTTCTCGAAAATCGACGGAGAATGGCCGGAAGGTTCGGTATCGACCACAAGTCCTTTGTCTTTATGAGCGCGGAGATGAAGTCTGAGATCGCCTTGGTTTCCGACCGAAACGGCGGGCAGGGATTGGTCTGCGACGCCATGTTCGCGTCCGAAAGCCGCGTCTTTCCGATAATCCTGCCCGGAGATTGCTCTCCGATTTTCATCGTCCACCGCGATGTCTGGGGCATCATCCATGCCGGCCGGGCCAATGCCAGCACGGTTATCCCGGCATCCATCTCCTGGCTCGGTGCGCGTTTCAACGCCAACCCGTCAGCACTCATAACAGTCATCGGGCCAACCATCAGGGAAACCTACGTGTTCCCTAAAGAGAAGAAGGGAACGATCAAAGCTCAACTGGAGGACGATGACTGGCGCGGCTGCATTGACGAGCGAGTTGACGGCTATCATGTCCACCTCGATAAATGCGTTGCGGGACTCCTGCGCAAAAGCGGTGTTCCGCCGGCTAGAATCGTAGACCTCGGCCTGGATACGGCTCACGGCTTTTTCTCCCACTCTCTGGGAAAAGAAGGCCGGCACGCTTGTTTCATCGGCCGGCCCTGACGCCTTGCATCCGACTCGAAAGGCCGGAGAACGACAACGTTCTCCGGCCTCTTTTATTTCAATTTAATCCGCCGAACTCGCTACTTGGCAAGCAGTTTAGCCAGCCATCCGAATAAGCTAAAACTATTCGCTTGGGTTTGAATGTAATCGCCGAGCTGGGTATTGGTTTGCTGTAAAACGTTGACTTGGTTCTGAATCTGCCGCTGATCCGCGGTGCTGGTTACCTGAGACTGTAATTGCTGGAGAGTTTGAATCTGCTGCTGATTCTGCCTTAAAACGTTTTGAGCATCCTTTATCGCGCTGAAATTCGGGCCAATAAAGAATTTAACTACGTTGTTGCGGCTCTGGATGCTGCTTACGTCTGTATCCAGTCGGGATTGGTTTTGACTTTGGGCCTGGGCCACCGTCCTGATTTGTTGGCCGATTCCCCCCGTGCGGTCGGCAACATTCAAAAGCTGCTGGACAGCGTTGGCTACCGCGCTTCTATGCTCGATGCCGACAATGTTTTTCGGCGTGCTGGTCGCCGAACTGGTGACAACTCCCGGCGCCGCCGGCAATGTCCCGCTGGACACCGCTCCTCTGCCAGGAAAATACTGTCTGACGCTTGTGGGCGCGTTCAGCGGCACTGCCATTCCATTTCTTATCTGTGCTTCCAAAGGCCTTCTCGCTCCTACGCTAGTTCTATTGGTAACCGCTCCGGTTTCAATGCCGCGGCTCGCGGCAGCCGCAAAAGCGGGAACCGACGTTAAAGTTAAAGCCGTTATCGCCGACGATAAAAGCAATAAAAACTTATGATTTTTCATTTCAATTGTTAATTTTTTCGACTGTCTTATTATAACTTGGTTTTTTCAACCGTTGTCAACCGCGCTGTTGACGCATCGAGAGTCGAACTCGGATTTATAAAACCGTACCACTCGATAAGTAGCGCGATTTCTTAGAGAATGAACGGTATTCCCGTTTACAACATTGTCGCAGTTACTGAACGCAGTACGAACCCATTTTACCCAAAATTTTTGATTTTTGGTATCCGGCTACCCCTTCATTCACCCCTTCAATCCGGAATGCAGGGGTAGCGATCTCATCCAACCCCGCTGTTGCTGGCGTTTCGGGCAAAACAGGGGTCGATTTTGACCCCCGACAATACCCCGAAACGGCGTCCGCAGGGTAGTCGTTTGGGTAGTCGTTACGGAACGACTACCCTCTGGCCTTTTCCGTCCCGCCAAACCTCGCTTTTTGCTCCGGCTTCTGACACGACAATATACCGATTTCGGCACATTCGCCTCCCTCATTCAGGACTCTTTGCTCAGCCCTCAGCCGTCGCTCTCGCTCCGGCTTCGGGCTTCGCCTAGGGGCGCGCGAAATTCCTCCCTTTGACCCTCCTTTAGCGCGCCCCAAGGGTGCCAGCGCAAAGTCTTCCGCTTAACGGGATGGAACGAGCGGCATTTTTTATTCTACTCGCGAGATTTATAATGAAAACATGGCGGAATACCACGGCCTCACCCAGAAAGAGGCAGACGAAAAACTGAGAAGTGTCGGTTGGAACGAGATCCCCGAACCGCGCGGCGTTTGGCTAAAGAAAATCTTCTCGTGGATTTTCTCCTTCATCTCCTTGATGCTCATTGCCGCTGCCGCAATTTCGTACTTCGACGGGCGTATCTTCGATTTCTATTTCATCTCCTCCCTTTGGGTCGTCAATTTCTTTATCGGCTTTTGGCACGAGAAGAAAGCGGATGACGCAATCAAGAAATTGCAGGCGAAGCTTTCCGTCGTGGTAAACGCCTTGCGAGACGGCGCGTGGAAGGAAATTCCCGCTAGGGAAATTGTGCCCGGCGATGTGGTGAGCCTCGGCGCGGGGAAAATCATTCCCGCCGACGTTAAATTCCTTGAAACGAAGAATGTGAGCGTGAACGAGTCCGCGCTCACCGGCGAATCATTGCCGAAAGACAAAAATCCCAACGATGCCGCATATTCCGGCTCGTTTCTCGTAACCGGATTGGCCGTCGCGGAGGTAGCCGCGACCGGCAAAGCGACCTATTTCGGCAAAACGCTTTTGGCGGTGGAAAAGTCTCGAAAGCGGAGCTTGCTGGAGGATGACATCGTGAGCATAGCCCGATTTCTCGCCGTAGCGAGCATTATAGCGGTTATCGTCCTTTCCGCGATCTTTCTCTACTTCCACCAGCCGTTCTTCGATCTCCTCACGCTCGACCTAAGTTTGGTGATCGCCGGAATTCCCGTCAGTCTCCCGACGGTGATGACGCTCATCATCAGTTTGGGTGTCGTAGAGCTGGTCAAAAAGAACGTCGTCGTCCGCCGTCTCTCCTCGCTTGAAGACCTTTCCAATGTCGATCTTCTCCTTTCCGACAAAACTGGAACGCTCACCGCGAACCAGTTGTCGGTGAGCGAAATCATCCCATACAACCACTGCACCGTCGGGCAAGTTCTTTCTTTTGCCTTCGCCGCGTCGGCGAAGAGCGAGCGGGGGCCGATTGAGGTCGCCATCACTAAACGGTTCGAGAGCGAAACCGGCTGCGAAAACTATGATGTCCTTGATTTCACGCCAGCCGATTCAGAGCGGAAGCGGAGCACCGCCGTCATTTCCGTCAATGGCGTTCCCCGCACGATTGCGTTAGGCGCTCCGCAGGTGGTAGCCAAACTTTCAAATGTTTCCGAAAAAGACGCGGAGAATTTCTCCCGCGACATCAAGCTCGCCGCGAACGGCGGCTATCGGGTTCTCGCGGTGGCATCCGCCGAGGGGAAAGACGAGAAGAATATGTCCTTGATCGGCACGCTGCTCATATCTGATACACCCGTAGCCGATGCGAGGGATACCATTGCGTTCATGGGAAAGAATAATATCGGCGTGAAGATTCTCACCGGCGACAATATTGCCATCAGCGAGCGGCTGGCGCAGGAAATGGGATTGAGCGGCAATGTGATTGACCGTTCGGCGTTGGAGAAAATAGGCGATAGCTCCTTCGGTGATTCCGTCTTCGAGAAAACCGCCGTTTTCTCGGAAATATTGCCGGCGGACAAATACAAGCTGGTCGAAATCGGCGAACAACACCACCGCATCGCCGTTACCGGAGACGGGGTGAACGACATCCCCGCAGTCAAAGTTGCCGACGTGGGCATCGCCGTGGCGAACGCCGTCGATGCCCTGAAGAGCGCGGCCGACATCGTGCTCTTGTCCGCGGGCATCTCCGTCATTAAGGATGCGATCATCGAAGCCAGAAAGATTTTCGCCCGTCTGTACACGTATGCCCTGTACAGAACTTCGGAAAGCCTGCGGCTTATCATTTCCATCGCGCTCCTCGGCATCATCTACCTGCAATATCCGATAGCGCCGATCCAAATTCTTATCCTCGCGCTTCTGAATGACCTTCCTGTCATCTCGCTGGCTTACGACCGCGTGCATATCGCATCCAAACCGGCCGTTGTGAATGCGAGGAGTCGAACGTTGCTCGGCTCGCTCTATGGCTTAACTGGTGTGCTCGGCAGCGTTATTTTCGTGGTTATATGCCGACAGGTTTTCCATCTCGATTGGAGCCTCATCCAGACGTTGTTCTTCCTTAAGCTTTCCATCAGCGGCCATATGCTCGTTTACGTCGCCCATACGAAGGAGCGCTGGTGGAAATTCCTACCGAGCGGCGCGGTCATCTGGGCTACGTCTTTGACGCAGCTTTTGGCTACTATTCTCGCCGTTTCGGGAACGTTTATGAGTCCGATCGGATTGAGCTGGGCGATCGCCGTGTGGATATGGGCGTTCGCGTGGATGCAGGTATCGGAATTGGTTAAGTGGGCGATGGTAAAGTAAAATAATATCAGCTGACTAAAGGTCGCATACATTTGCATCAACATGAAACTCAACGCTAATAAATTTGGTCTTGCCGCCGGAATTTTCTGGGCGGTCATACTTTTTGTCTTCACATTGATAGCGGCTACGACGGGCTACGGAACCGGCTGGCTGCAATCGTTCGTTGCGACCATTTATCCCGGATACACTGTTTCCGTGTTTGGAAGCGTGCTGGGTCTGATATACGGCTTCATCGACGGCTATGTCGGGTGCTGGCTATTCGCGGCACTTTATAACAAACTGGTCGGATAATATCCGCTCTCGGCCACACGGCCTCGAGCGTTCTCTATTTTGTTTTGCAATCTTTTTACAAGGGAGGAATTTCGCGCGCCCCTAGGCGAAGCCCGAAGCCGGAGCGAGAGCGACGGCTGAGGGCTGAGCAAAGAGTCCTGAATGAGGGAGGCGAATGTGCCGAAATCGGTATATTGTCGTGTCAGAAGCCGGAGCAAAAAGCGAGGTTTGGCGGGACGGAAAAGGCCAGAGGGTAGTCGTTCCGTAACGACTACCCAAACGACTACCCTGCGGACGCCGTTTCGGGGTATTGTCGGGGGTCAAAATCGACCCCTGTTTTGCCCGAAACGCCAGCAACAGCGGGGTTGGATGAGATCGCTACCCCTGCATTCCGGATTGAAGGGGTGAATGAAGGGGTAGCCGGATACCAAAAATCAAAAATTTTGGGTAAAATGGGTTCGTACTGCGTTCAGTAACTGCGACATAGTGGGAATTGCATAAAAATCAGCGTGCTCGCTTCGCTCGCTCTCTTGTGGCACGGTTGAAAAAGAGTTAAGAAAATCCGCCGTTATTTTCCATTCACCATTCCAATCCAAAGACACGATTTTGTCCCGCAGGCGGCGGTTCGTCGCAAGAGTAAATCTTGCGGCAGTCAGAAATCCCTGCTTCCGATTTTTCCCTTCGGATTTTATATCGTCTCATTACTTCAATAACTTGTCAGGCGTTACGCCCAATGCGTCAGCGAGCTTTACTATTCCTGTGAGAGATAGATTTTGTACGCCGCGCTCTATCTTGCTTATGTAAGCAGCACCAACGCCCAGTTTTTTAGCGAGGTCACCTTGAGACATTTCCTTGTTTAGGCGAATCTTCTTTGCCTTTTGCCCGAATTTCCTCGTTATATCCATGTGAATATGGTATCAAGCGAGATATTGTTGCGCTATATGACGTTATCGCGCTATACTATGGATATGACCACCTACTTTCTTTATGCCCGCAAATCCACCGAAGACGAGGAGCGGCAGGTAATGAGCATCGAGGCGCAGCTTGCCGAGCTTATGGCGTATGCCAAGCGAGAGCATATAAAAATCGTCGAGACCTTTATTGAAAGCAAAAGCGCGAAAAGTCCGGGCAGGGAGGTGTTCGGCAAGATGATTGAGGCCATCTATAAGAGCAAAACTCCCATTGGCATCCTCGCGTGGCATCCCGACAGATTGGCTCGCAACTCGATAGACGGCGGGCAAATCATCTACCTCATAGATACCGCCAAGATTGTTTCGTTGAAATTCCCGACATTCTGGTTCGAGCCGACGCCGCAAGGCCTCTTTATGCTGCAAGTCGCTTTCGGCCAATCAAAATATTATTCCGACAATCTTTCCGAGAATGTGAAGCGTGGCATCCGGCAAAAACTGCGGCGTGGCGAATGGCCGACCAATGCCCCCTTCGGCTATATCAATAATCCCAAGACGCGCAATATCGAACCCGATCCAACGAAAGCACGCATCATACGCAAGGCGTTCGAGGAGTACGCCGAAGGGCGGCATACGCTCAAGAGCTTGCGCGATCAAATGAACTTGTGGGGCATTGTGAGCAAGATGGGCAAACCGATGCCGATAGCTTCACTCCAAAGGATGCTCAAGAACGAGGCTTACATCGGGGTTATCCGGCACGACGGCGAAAGCTATGTCGGGAACTTCCCGACGATAATTCCCCGCGCGACTTTCGAGAAAGTGCAGGAGGTCATGCGCAACAGGGGTAGGGCACGCCATTCCAAGAAGCGGCATGATTTTCCGTTCACGGGACTATTCACTTGCGGCGAGTGCGGCGCGGCCATAACCGCTCAATGGGCGAAAGGCAGGTATCGGTATTATCGTTGCACAAAACGGCTCGGCCGCTGTTCGCAGAGCTATACTTCGGAAAATCTTTTGGCGGAGCAGTTGCGTGACGTAATCTCGAAAATCGCTATCCCCGAAGATTGGCCGGACAAGATGTTGGCGCAGGTCGATATATGGGAAAAAGAAGGCGTCCAATCTTCGGAGGATGCCGTGCGCAATCTCGACCTCCGGCTCAAGGAAGCCAAACAAAAGCTGGATAAGCTCGTGAACGCCTTTTTGGACGGGAGTATCGAGAAAGAAGTGTACCTTACTAAAAAGGACGAGCTTATCAGGGACAAGGTTTCCTTGGCTAAGCAAAAGGACGATTGCGCGCGTCGGGGCAATTATTGGATCGAACCTTTGCGCGGTTGGATTATGGCGAGCAAAGACGCGACAACGGCGGCCTCGTCGGGCGGACTCGACGCTCTAAAATCCGTTGCGGGAAAAATCGGAACGAACCGCCGCCTGCGGGACAAAATCGTGTCTTTGGATTGGAATGGTGAATGGAAAATAACGGCGGATTTTCTTAACTCTTTTTCAACCGTGCCACAAGAGAGCGAGCGAAGCGAGCACGCTGATTTTTATGCAATTCCCACTATGTCGGGGTGCCGAGAATTGAACTCGGTCTTTACGCACCCGAAGCGCACGTACTGCCGGTATACTACACCCCGACGGCCCAGGCTCGAATACGATAATAATGCCTCCGTCTCCGATTGTCTATTCCGACTCACCTCCGCTTTTCCTTAACCTCTTCATTTTCTCGTGATGCAGGCTTTTGGATTTTTGCGTCAGGGCGAAAACGGAGAGCACCATTATATAGACCGCCACCACCTCCGAGGAAATTTTTCCCAGTCCTTTATTAACGAAAGAAACGGTCATCAGGCCGAAAACGGTTGTCGTCCAGAGAAGCACGAAGTATTCCCCCGGATGCCGCTTGCCCTCGTGTATTTCATACCACCGATCGAACTCTTTCGTTCCGACATACAAACTCAAAACTCCTATATAAATAACGCTGAAAGGCGCTACCAGAAAATCGTAAGAGTTATGACTGACAAAATCCGCAACCACGAAAGCTATGAAAGCCAAAGTCCAAAAGTTGGTTATGAACCGCCACACTCTTTCATCCTTGAAAATACTAGACATAGAATTTTTTCTTCATTTCCTCTTCGATTCCCGATTCGAACTCGGTTTTTTTCTCTTTTGCGGCTGACGCTATTTTTTTCAATTCCTCGTCGCTTAAATCATTCAGCTTTCCTGCCCTGTCTTCCAGGTACTCTTTGGTGTTTTTGGACGGGTCGTCCAAAACTTCCTCCAAGAGCGCGGACAAAATGTAGCCGACCCGCGGGCTGGGATGGATTTTCAGGATATCCATAAGTTCGTTTCCGTTAAGATTCAACATTTTCGGCGAAATCGGGTCGGTTCGGACTTTTTCGATCATAAACTGCAAATGGCGCAACTTGTAGGGCACGGCTTTCGGGACTCCGGAACCGATGCGATCCGCCTCCCTCACTTTCAGCAGGTCGTCTATGTTTTCTATGCCGACGCGCTGGATGAACCGGCGCACGCCGGCCGCTGTCACCTCTCCGACGTTGTAGTAAAACAGGTGGTAGCGGACAAGATCATAAACCCTTTCCACCACCTCGTTGCTGAAATGCAGTTTCTCCAAAATTTTGCGCGTCATCCTGGCTCCGACAACCTCGTGCCCGTAAAAAGTCGAATCCGGACCCTCCCCTCTTTTGGTCCTCGGTTTGCCAACGTCGTGCAGCAGCGACGCCAATCTGACTTCAAGCGAATATCTTTTACCGACCGCGTAATCCAGCGCCCTTAAATTATGTTCCCAGACGGCGTAGATATGGTGTTTGTTCTGCCCGACGCCGATCCCTTCGCGCAGTTCCGGAATGACGCTTTGCAGCAACCCGAATTTTTCCAGCTCTTCCATTCCCAATTTCGCCCTGTCCGACATTATTATCTTCACGAGCTCGTCTCGCACTCTTTCTTTGGCGATTACTTCGAGGAGTCTGGAGTTATTTTTAATCGCCTCGGCGGTCTCGCTTCCTATTTCAAATCCCAGCTGACAGGCGAAACGGACGGCGCGCATAAGTCTTAAGGCATCCTCTTTGAATCGCTTGTCCGGTTCCCCCACCGCGCGGATGAGTTTCTTTTTCAAATCCGCCTGGCCGTCGAAGGGATCGACTATTTCCTGCCTTCCGCCATCGATGCCCAAAGCCATTGCGTTAACGGTAAAATCCCTTCTCGCCAAATCTTCTTCTATGCTTTTGGTAAAAACCACCTCATCCGGATGCCTTTGGTCGCTGTACTTTCCCTCCTTGCGAAAAGTAGTCACCTCCACGATCTCTGTCCGACCCTCGGAGGCGTTTTCCATAATCTCCGAGGCCGGCACTTTTACGCCAACCGTGCCGAACATATTTTCATAAATGGCGTCCGGAAACAGCTTTAAAACCTCCTCCGGCTTGGCGTCGGTCGCCACATCCCAATCCTGCGGCTCGCGGTTTAAGAACAAGTCTCGCACCGACCCGCCAACGATAAACGCCTTGAACCCGGCGTCTTGCAAAACCTTGACGATCTTGTAAACTCCTTCCGGTATCTTTTCCTGCATACTTGAGATATTATATCCTAAATCGAGGCCTAGCCTAATAAAAGGCGCTACGCATGCCCTCGTGGTGAAACGGATATCACGCATGGCTTCGAACCATGAAGTCCGGGTTCGACTCCTGGCGAGGGCACATGCAATTTAAAGCCGTAGGATTTGATTATAGCGGAGTACTTGCCGGAATTTCCGGAACGGAATTCGAAATAAAAGCAAGTAATGTTTTGGGTGTCGAGCCACAAAGCTTCCGAGATGTCTATTTTGAGTTCAGTCATCTGATAAACAATGGCACGGTGTCTTCCGAAGAATTTTGGCAGAAAGTTACCAATAGACTTAACACTGGTGATAGGTACCATGCTCTGATAAATTTTATCGAGGGATTGCCAGCAGCAGAGCTCAACAAACAAGTGTTAAATATTGTTACCAACCTGAAAAACAAGGGATATAAAATCGGCCTATTGAGCAATAATACAGCCGCGGTGGCAGAAGAATTACGCAAAAATGTCTTACTAAGTAACTTTGACGCCATTGTCGCATCGGGCGAGATAGGCATAAGCAAACCGCATCCCAATGCATTTAAAATCCTTGCGGAGCGGCTAGAAGTTAAGCCCAAGGAAACAATCTTCATTGATGATACTGAAAGAAACCTAGCTGCAGCAAAGGAGATGGGATTTCACACGATTCTATTCACCAACTGCGAGCAGCTATCGAATACTTTAAAATCCATCGGGGTATTATAATGGTGCTGAAAGGAACTTGAAAAAAAGATCAAATTATTCAAGAATAAGTGTGCATTTCCCCCTATAGCTCAGTTGGTAGAGCACCTGCCTCTTAAGCAGTGGGTCCCAGGTTCGAGTCCTGGTGGGGGGACTGAAAAAACGCGAAGCGCAGTCCCCCCTTCGCGTTTTAAGTTTTTCTCTTTGGTAGTAGGATACTAGCAATGTCCAAGATTCCGCTAGAGACGCCTCTAAGAGAACTGCACGGCGTGGGACCAAGGTTTGTTTCCAAACTCAGCAAGCTAGGCATTCACACAGTCCGCGATCTCCTTTGGCACTTTCCCAGCCGCTATGAGGACTGGAGCAAGGTCGCCAAGATTTCCGAGCTCAAAGCCGGAGACGCTTTTACAGTCCGCGCCCGCGTTGCGGAAATAGGAGTGAAAAGGGCATGGAAGCGGAGAATGCTTATCGTCGAGGCTCTATTGGAAGACGACTCCGGCTCAATTCAAGCGACCTGGTTCAACCAGCCGTATATTAAAAACGTATTGAAGCCGGGCACGATAGCCAGCTTCGCCGGCAAAGTTGCTTTGCGCAAAAATAAACTTTATCTCAGCAGTCCAACTTACGAATTGAACGCCGGAGACAGCTCCAAGCATACCGGACGGCTGGTTCCGATTTATCCCGAGACCAAGGGCCTGACATCCAAAGGACTACGCTTTTTAACCCAGCCGATTTTGGAAAGCGTCGAGCCGGTAAAAGAGTTCTTACCGGAAAAGGTACTCGAGGAACATAACCTGCCGGAAGTGAACGAAGCCCTTCACATGGTCCACTTCCCCGACAAGCTGTCCGAAGCTCAAGACGCCAGGCGGCGTTTCGCTTTCGAGGATCTTTTCCTGCTCCACTTGAATAACATCATTCTCCGCCTCGCCCTCTTCAAAAAGTCCTCGCCGAAAATAGACGCTCCAGCACACAGGGTGAAAGAAATTGTTTCCGGCCTGCCGTTCGAGCTCACCGCCTCCCAGAAAGAAACGCTCGACGAAATTTTGGACGACATGGCGGAAAGCCACCCGATGAATCGTCTGCTTCAGGGAGACGTCGGTTCCGGCAAAACCATTATTGCAGGAATCGCGGCCCTGATTGCCGCCGAGCAGGAGTTCCAAGTGGCGCTTATGGCTCCTACCGAAATTTTGGCAAGGCAGCATTATAAAACAGTGCTGAAGTTTTTCGGTGAAACCAATAAAGGCGTGGGCCTGCTCATTTCCAAAGAAGCTCGGGTACATTACGGAAACAGCCTCGAGGAAGCCGTGGCCAAGCCAGCGCTAATCAAGGAGCTTTCCGCCAACAGAATAAAGATACTTGTCGGCACGCACGCCCTGATACAAAAAAGCGTCAAGTTCGACAATTTGGGTTTGATAATAATCGACGAGCAACACAGGTTCGGCGTCGCCCAGCGCGGCGCGCTCGCCGACAAAAAAGGAAAGCTTCCGCATTTTTTAAGCATGTCGGCCACTCCCATTCCCCGCACTCTGATGATGACCGTTTTCGGCGACCTCGACGTTTCGCTTATCAAAGAGCTCCCCAAAGGAAGAAAACCGATAATAACAAAGATTATCGCTCCGGAAAACAGAAACAAGGCTTACGGATTCATTAAAGGACAGGTTCAAAGAGGAAGACAGGCGTTCGTTATTTGCCCGCGCATCGACCCGAGCGAAGGAGACAGCCTCCTAACCGCTGAAGAAACCAAAAAATTGGAGATGAAATCAGTCAAGGAAGAGCATGAAAAGCTCTCCAAAAGATTTTTTCCGGATTTTAAAGTCGCCATGCTCCACGGCAAGATGGCAAGCAAGGAAAAAGAAGAGACTATGAAGGAGTTCGCCGCGGGTCGTATCGATATTTTGGTCTCCACTTCAGTCATCGAAGTCGGGATAGACGTTCCGAACGCGACGATAATGATGATCGAAAGCGCGGACAGGTTCGGCTTGGCCCAGCTTTATCAGTTCCGCGGCCGGGTCGGTCGCGGAGAACACCAGTCTTTTTGTTTTCTTTTCGCCGAATCCGGATCGGGAACGAGTTATAAGCGGCTGAACTCGTTGCTTACCGCAAAAAATGGCTTCGAGCTTGCGGAAAAAGATCTGGCGATACGCGGACCGGGAGAATTTTTGGGAGAAGAACAGGCCGGCATGCCGGATATAGCAATGAAATCATTAAACAACCTGGAGTTGGTAAAAGATACCAGGAAAGCGGCTGAAGAAACTCTCAAAGCCAGCCCGTCGCTTAGAGACTTCCCCGAATTAAAAAAGAGGATAAACGCTTTCTCAAAGGAAATACACCTGGAATAGGCTACGGCCAGACGTACCCGGGGAAGTAATCCCTGCGGGTGTCCTCCTGCGGAATGCCGAGCTCCAGGAAGGTTTTCTCGAACGCCTCAACCATCGGTTCCGGACCGGAAACATAATAAATCGGTGAGTTTAATTCCTCCGCGGCGACCCGTACCGCTTCTCCGTCTATCTTTTGGCCGCCGATAAAGTACTCTATCTTAAAATCGGGGTGTTTGGCGGCAATCTCCTCAAGCTCTTCTTTAAAAACGAGATTCCCATCCTTGTTGCCGTACAAAAGCCTGCCTTTTATCTCTTTTCCCTGACTGTCCAAATCCAAAAGTATGGAACGATAAGGAGTTATTCCTATCCCGCCGGCGATAAAAACGTAATCTCTGTCCGGCGTATCGATTATAAAATCCCCCTCGAGACCGTCGGCTTCGATGACGTCGCCCGGCTTTATGGCGAATAGATGTTTTTTAAAAGAAGACGCCTTGTCTCCGGAGAAGCGGGTGGTAAGCATTATATGCTTCTCAAACGGCGCGCTTGAGATGGTGAACCACCTTTCGGTTCCGCGGTCATCCGGAGCGTCGTGCGGAAGCGTGTAATGCAAATACTCCCCTGCTCTCCATTCAATAGGCGTACCGGGTTCGAAAACGAAAGATGTCGCGTCTCCAGCTTCTTTTTTGGTTGATATAAGTTTTAGCCGCATGGTTATTTAATATGATTATCTACTATCACTACAATGTACTACTATTTTACAGTAACATTAGAATTTGCACCAAGAGGATCTTTATTTTGGTATTTGTGTTGTCCGTTTAAAAATATCCGAACGGAACTCTCGAGGCCCCGCCTGTGTTGAAACTTCGGCGGGCGCCCCCACCACTGGCGGAGAGGGAGGGATTCGAACCCTCGATACCTTGCGGTATACGCGCTTTCCAAGCGCGCGCACTCGGCCTCTATGCGACCTCTCCAACAAGTAAGAGCTTAGTTTATCCCGCTGAATTTGACAACCTTGTTTTTACCGGTGGTTTTGGCCGAATACATCGCCTTGTCGGCTTTTTTAACGAGGGTTTCCAGCGTGTCCTTCGGCTTAAACTCCGCCGCGCCGAAGCTGGCGGTCAAAGGTATTTTCTTATTCCTGTATTTCAAACTCTGCCCCGCTATCTCTTGCCGCAGATGTTCCGCGACGAAAGCGGCATCATTTTCGTTCGCCCCCAAGAGGGCTATGACAAATTCCTCCCCTCCCCAGCGGGCGACAAAATCGCTCTGCCGGACATGATTTTCCAAAGTTTTTGCCACAAGTTTCAGGGCCGCGTCTCCGACATCGTGCCCGAAGGCGTCATTTAGCTTTTTAAAGCTGTCTATGTCGAGCATTATAAAACTCAAAGCCGTTAAACTGAATTTATCCCTGGACCTGCCGTGCTCCCTGCCTTTTTCCACCGCGGCAATCATTTTTTCAACCTCCTCGGTGAATCCGCGGCGGTTGAAAATTCCGGTCAAAGGGTCCTTGTAAACCAGAAGCTTAAGACGCGCCACCTCCTTCCTTAATTTGGAAAGCTCGACTGAAGCTGGTTTAATGCCGAACATAGGCGAGCAGCAAAATCGATTGTTTAGGAAGTTTCTTCTCCCTTCTCAACGTTATCCACGAATTCCGCCGCCTCGTTTCTGAAGTCGGCCACCTCTTTTTCAACCAGTTTATCGAAGTCCGGGATGCGCTGGCTCAAAAATTCGGAAATCGCGTCTCCGGTGACGCCCGGCGAACTTAAAAGTTTTTCAAAGGCATCCTGGTCCGTTTCGTTAAGCGCGTCCAAAGAGTTAACGATTATATTTTGAAAGATTATCCTGCTGATGCCTTCCAAAGCTTTCTCTTGTTCTTCCTCGGCCAACGCGTCCAATCCGAGACTTTTGATGATATTTTTTTTCAAATTTTGATCCATTTCCATATATTTTTTCAATTTTAGACCTTTATTTACCGGATTGCACCGCCTTTTCATACGCGGCCTGCAAAAGCTGCTGCATTTGTAGCGGCGAAGTGTTGTTGATTGCCGTGACCTCCCTTACCCAATCCGCATTATTCATCGCGGCTTTGATGACGACCGGAGTTGCTTTTCCGGAAATGATGCTTTGCAGCAATTCTTTGGCGTCGGCGATATGCAATGCACGCTCCAAAACGTTTTGCATTTCTCCGGCCGGCATGCCCCTCAAGGTCGCCAATCGGTTCACCCATTCCGGAGAAGCTAAAACGGTTGTGATATTAGCGCTCGATTGTTGACCGGCGTCGAGTTCAAAAAGCCAGTCCCTAATGCTTTCTGATTTGGCTATTCCCGTTCCCAGGCTCTTCAGCAACTCCTCGGAGGGAGAGTTCGTCACCTGGGCCAGCTGCTCCACTCTGGCTTTATTGTCCAGAACCGAGGCGATTTGCTGCGGCGTCAGTTCTTCATCCCTCAGCTTGTTCAGGAAAGCTTCGCCCGTAGCTTGGGTAAAGTCGCCGGTAGGCATGGCGCCGGCTTCCGCCCCGGAAATCGGCGGAACGGCCGCGGCGCCGGCATGGGCGGGGGCAACGGAAACCGCCTCAGCCAACTTCTGTTGGGCAACTTCGACCGACGGCAGCTGCTCGTGCGGAAATTTTACGGCAAACTCGGCCAAAACCGCATTGCTGTGTGTGATATTCTGGACATCCGCCGGAGAAAGACCCTCGGCCTTTGCGGCTATCTCATGGAGCCAGGTTTGGCCGCCCGGAGTGGCAAACATACTGGATAAATCAAGCTTGCCATCCACAACGTATTTCGAGGGATCGGCTACCACCTTGTCTTTGATGGCGTCGATATAGTAAGTTTTGGCGGCGCTGAGATGCCGCGTTAGCGCGTCTCCTTGGAGTCCCTGCGCTTCAAGTTGGTGCTGCAAGGCGTCGAACTGCTTCGTGCTGCGCAGTATGTCTGAAACCTTGCTCCATACGGATCCCCCATCCATTGATTGAACGTAATCGGCTGGAGAAATATTTTCAGCCGCGGACGCCCCCGCCACCGCTCCGGCTCCATGCTCAGGTACGCCGCCGACTCCGGCCGCGTGTTCGGCTCCGCCGTGCCCCACAAAAGGAAGATGGCTGCCAATTTCCGTTTCCGCGCCGCGCGCCGCATGTTCAGCGCCCATAGCCGCCTTTTGCAATGCTTCTTCTCCCTGTGTAATATGCAGAGCCTTTGCTACGGCATCTATATTATGATGACCGAGAGCAAACGACGTGACCACCCCGGCGCCAATCTGTGCGGCGAGAACCCCCATCCTCCTTCTCTTCTCGCGCTGCTCGGCGAGCGTCCGCATTTCAGCATATTCGCCCTGCATCTTAATAAACTCGTCCAAAGAAACGCCGCTAAATTTGCCGCGCATTTCCCTTTCCTGATATGCCAGCCCTTTCTTTTCTCCGCCGAAGAATTTATTCCAGCCCTTAAGTCCCAATTCGGCCAATCCTCTTGCACCAACCGAAGCCCCTCCGCTTACCCATCTTCTCATTGCCGTGGCGCCGCCAAAAACCAGTAATGCGGAAACCGTAGCAATAGCACCGGTTCCGACGCCAATCCCAAGTGAGATTCCGGTTGAAATGGCAAACCTTTTCCACCTAGGCTGCCGCATCCACCAGTTAACCCCTTTTTGGATAGTGCTTTTTTCCTTCGGCGGGAAAGTTTCTATCTCCAGCGCCTGCGAACGTTCATATTCTTTTATAAAAAATTCATTGAAAAGCTCGGCCTTGTAGGATTTAAGCTTGCTTACTTTTTCCGGGTCGCCTTCCAATTCCCGATCTTTTTCTTTGATTAACGATGAGACGTATTTGGCCACCAGCTCGTAGTGGGAATTCTTGCTGGATTCAGCGTTCTTCAATAATTCCGCGAGTTCGCCTTCGCCTTTTTTGGATTTCTTTCCGGCGCGCCAAGCGGCGTAAGTCGCGGCTTGGTCGTTGCGGGCTTTTTCGATAAGTTCTTGATAGTTTTCCTGGGGGTTCCATGTCCGCAATTCGATTAGCGACACCTCTTTATAGATTTCCTTTCCGTCCTCGCCACGCTTTGCCACCCTGACCAGGCCATCCCGGCTTGCGCCTACAGCTTGCCAGCCGCCTTCGATTTCGCCGGAAGTCCTCAAAACCTTAACCTCGAACGGCTTGCCGGCTTCAAAAGCCTTGTTTATCCCGTCGGGAGTCAGCGCCGAAACCGGTTCTCCGGTTGCCTTTTTCTTCTCGGCCTCGGCTGGCGGCATAACCGCTTGGTTTTCCGCGCTCGATTTATCAGATACATGCGGGGCCGGCAACGAACTGAGCGATTTGAGTTCGGCTTCCAACCTTGATTGCTTTTCCTTGAGCTCCGGAGTGACGAAAGAGGCTTTGCTTATCCCTTCAAGCTCCGAAGTTAAAGCCGAACAGGAGAAGCTTAAAGCTG
>JAMCXR010000026.1 GCA_023474185.1 Patescibacteria group bacterium
GGCGGGATTCAATACTACGACGACTACGGCGGCGAGGATTCCTATGACGGCTATGCTTATGAGGAGTTCGATGAGGGTGAAGGAATCCTTGGAGGTTGTTGGGGAAGCCATGATATATGGATATTATAGCAAAGGGGTCGTTCGAGAAAATAATAAAAGGCCGGTTGGTCCTCTTTTGAACTTTTCCTATCCCCTTCTCGTTATAGCTTCTCCCAAAGTTTCTTCGTCGGCGAACTCGATTTCTCCTCCGGTCGGGATTCCCCGGCCGAGCCTGGTGATTTTCAGCGCGTACGGGCGCATCTCTTCGGAAATGAGCGAGGAAATCACGTCTCCCACCGGATTGGGGTTCAAAGCTAAAATGATCTCTTTGGCCTTGCCGCCGAACAAATCTTTTATTTGCTCTTCCAGGCTGCGCAATTTAATTTTCTGCTCCGAGCTTAAAACTCCCAGCTTTCGCATGTCTCCGATTACCAAATACCTTCCCCGGAACCTTCCCGTCTTCTCCATGGAAAGAAGATCGGTTTCCTTCTCGATTACGGCAATCACGTCTTGTTCGCGAGACGCGTCCGAACAAATCTCGCACAGATTGCCGCCCTCGTACAGGTTAAAACACCTCTCGCAGATTTTTATTGATCGCAATCCGGAGAGGGCGGAAACCAAACCGCTGGCGAACCCGTTCCCTTTGTGAACGACGTAAAGCGCAATGCGCAATGCTTGTCGCGGGCCGACTCCGGGCAATTCAGCGAATAAATCGGCGAATCTTTTAATTGGCTCTGGAGTTTTCATCGGTATGCGTGGTATCCAGATTTTGGAAACTAACTCTTTGTTTATCGAAATACAGCGGCACCGAACCCAACGGGCCGTTGCGATGCTTTGAGACTATTATCTCCACTATGTTTTGTTCATCCTCCGGCAAATCCATCCGATCTTTGTTTTTGTGGTAGAGGAAAAGAACGACATCGGCGTCCTGCTCGATGCTGCCGCTCTCCCTGAGATCGGAAAGCTTCGGTATCTTCACGTCGCGCTTATCAACTTCCCTTGAAAGCTGGGAGACGGCAACGACGGGAACGTTCAGTTCTCTCGCTAATCCCTTGAGTCCGCGGCTAACTTCTGTCACCTGCTGCACCACGGAGTCGTGTTTCGTTCTCGATTCGACGAGCTGTAAATAATCGACCACCAGAAGATCGAGGTGCTTTTGTTCGGCCTGGAGGCGCCGCGCCATCGCCCGCATCTCCAAAACGGTCGGCGACGGAGTATCGTCTATAAAAAGAGGGGCGCGGCTAAGTTTATCGAGCGCGGCTTGGATCATTTGGAACTCTTCGTCGTCCCGCAATCTGCCGGTCCTGAGTTTCCAAAGGTCGACGGCCGCTTCCGAAGCGATAAGCCTGTCGATGACCTGCTCGCGACTCATCTCTAAAGAAAAGTAACCGACGGTGTGGCCGAATTTCAAAGCGGCGTTTCGGGCGACGTCCAAAGTGAAAGCGGTTTTACCTTGAGACGGCCTGGCGCCGATGATGACAAGATCCGATCGCTGCAGTCCGGAAAGAATCGCGTCCAAACCGGTAAAGCCCGTCGGCACGCCGCGCAGTCTGTCCGCATCCCCCTGATGGAGTTTCTCTATTCTCTCGTATGCGGATTTTAAATCCTCTTTTATGGAAACGAAGTTTCTGGCCAGGGATTTTTCCGAGATGGAAAAAATTTTTTGCTCGATGCCGTCGAGCATCACGTCCAAATCGTCGTCGGGGCTGAAAGCGCTTTCGGCAATTTTGGCCGAAACGTTAATGAGGTCGCGCAGTATCTTTTTTTCGCGGACTATCTTAGCGTAATGCACGACATGCGAGGAGGTGGGAACGGAATTGATGAGTTCGGTAAGATAAGTGGACCCGCCAGCTTCTTTCAGTCTGTCCGCTCTTTTAAGCTCGGCTGTCACCGAAAGAATGTCTATCGGCTCATGCCTTTCCCAAAGCCTCAAAACGGCTTCGTAGATTTCAGCGTGGGCTTTTTTGTAAAAGTCGTCGGGGTTCAGCGTGTCGGCGACGGAAAATATCGCATCCTTGTCGATCATTAGCGCCCCGAGCACCGATTGTTCGGCCTCCAGATCCTGGGGCGGTATTTTTAGTTCGCTGGCTTTGGGCATCGTGGGTGATCGGGGTAGCCTTTATATTTTCTTTATGATTATCGGACCGCTTGGGCTATCCTCTACCGTATATCCTAACTGCTCTATTTTTTTTCTCAAGCCGTCGGCCTGGATAAACTGTTTATGAGCCCTCAACTCCTCCCTTTCGGCCACAAATTTTCTGACCTCCTGGGATATTTTCCTAGAAGCCGCGGCCGATTCCTTGAGCCGTAAACCAAAAACCTTGTCGAACTTCAAAATAAGCGCCAGCTTGTCCCCGGAACCAAGCTTCTCCTCCCCAATTACTTGCCAAAGGAGGGATAGGGCCGCCGGCACGCCGAGATCGTCGTCAATGGCTTCCTTAAAAGATTTTTCATACTTTCCGGCCAACTGCCGGGAAGGAGCAGTGCCGGCATTCCGGCCCGCGCTTTGGGCGGAAATCTTGGACAGTGCGACGCGCAGGTTGCGCATGGCGCTGCTCGCCGCATTCAGAGATTCCCAAGTAAAGTTGAGCTGGGCGCGGTAATGCGAACTCAAAACCAGGTAGCGGAAAGCAAGGGGGTCTATGCCCCGCTCGACGAGGTCCGCCAGCCGGTAAATGTTTTTCAAAGACTTGGACATTTTCTGGCCGTCAACTAAGAGGTGCTCCCCCTCCAAGAAAAAGTTGACGAATTTTTTGCCGGTGGCGGCTTCCGATTGGGCTATTTCGTTTTCGTGGTGCGGAAAAAGCAAATCCACCGCTCCGGCGTGGATGTCGAAATGCTCCCCCAGGTTTTTCATGCTCATCGCCGAGCATTCGATATGCCATCCCGGCCTTCCTTCGCCATAAGGAGACGGCCAAAACGGTTCCTCCGGCTTTCTCGCTTTCCAAAGCACGAAATCCTGCGCTTCTTCTTTGTTGTATTCGTCTGCTGAAACCCTGGCTCCGGTTTTAATCTCTCTTTTTTTCAGTTCCGAAAGCTTGCCGTACTTCTTGAACTTGGAGATGCGGAAGTAAACGGAACCGTCCTCGCCCTTGTAAGCGTATCCCTTCTTATCCAGCCGGTCGATAAGAATCAGCATTTCTTTGATGTAGCCCGTTGCCCGCGGATAAACGCCGGCCCGTTCGATGTTTAAGCTTTTCAAGTCATCGAAAAACAGCTTGGCATACTTCCGCCCCAGCTCTTTAAAATTCATCTTTAACTCCTCTGACCTGCGGATAATCTTGTCGTCGATGTCGGTGATGTTCGTCACGTGCTTGACTTTGTATCCCGCAAATTCCAGCGATCGCCGCAAAACGTCTTCGAAGATGTAAGTCCGCAGGTTTCCGATATGAACGTAATCGTAAACGGTGGGGCCGCAAGTGTAGAAACCGACTTGTCCGGATTTTATCGGCTTGAATTTTTCTTTGCGGTGGGTGAGGAAGTTATAGAAAACCATCGGTTTCAAGTATAGCTCGGGACTGAGAAATGAGAAACCCGCTCCTTAAGAGCGGGTTTCCACGCGCCACGAGAATGGTTTATTTTCCGCTCGGAGCCACCGAGGGAATAGTGCTGGTACCGGACGACGGCTGCGATTGCTGCTGGAAAGCTTGTGGATTGACGATGGCTTGGGCCACCGGGCTGTCGCTAGCAAGCGGAGCTATCCACAAAACCCTCGAACGGTTAAGATCGATCCTGCCCGCCGGCTTCCAAAAGGCGTTGGAAAAGCTGGACAAGCTGTACGGGTTTTGTTGGTTTTGGCTGTTTACCTGCAACAGGTAAGCATTGGTCATGGTCAGCGACGGGAAAAAGCTAAGCTGGCCGAAATAAATGTCGCCGGAGCTAAGATAGACGGCATAGTAAGTCGTCTTCCCCGCAAACTGGTGCCAAGCCAAAAACGCAACGACTACCACCAAAATAACGATTACGGTTACGTAGAATTTTGGATTGTTGAACAAATCTCTCATTATTGGTTTAAATATTTTCGACCTTATTTATTTTTCGATATATGTATCGTATCAACCATTCGTAAAACTGTAAATTGTGGAAAAGTAATAATTCAAAACCGGAAACTTAATTAGCATTAAGACAGCAATTTATGTGCTTCTTTGCAACGGATTCGGTCATCCCGTTTGCAAGAATAATATCCTTGTACAATTCCGCCGAATGCCTGGGTTTTCTTGCAAAAGTCTTATAGTCCACAGCTACCAATCCGAACCGAGGCCAAAATCCCTTATCCCATTCAAAGTTGTCTAAGAGAGACCAGTGTAGATATCCCCTTACATCCACGCCGTCATCTATAGCCTTTTTTATATTCTTTAAAGTTTCTACGAGGAACCAGCTGCGATTTTTGTCTTCTGCGTCCGCTAAGCCGTTTTCCGTGATATAGATTGGTTTTTTATATTTCTCCAAGTCTTTAAGGACAAAATAAATTGCCTCCGGGCATAATTCCCACCCCATATCCGAAACTACTTTGTTCTCATTTCTTACCTTGCCCCTTAAAATCCTATTATGGAAATAATGGTTCAACCCTATAAAATCCTGGTAATCTTTGATTTTGTCCAGAAAATAGAAGTTCCACCATTTATCAGAAGCATATTTTCTTAATCGACTAATTAAACTCTTGTCTTGCGCATCGAAGTGAATGTTGTTTTTTGCAATGCCAACCATCGCTTCCGGATATCTCTTTTTTATACTTTTATAAACCGCTCGATGCGCTTTAACTAAATTTCGCAAAACCAGTAAGTAAGAAAAGGGGTTTCTTTTTTGGGGCGGCCAAAACCCGCCCAAATACGAGCTGCTTGAATAAATTTCCGGTTCGTTAATGGTTGTCCAAAATTTGACGTCTTCGCCCAAGGCAGAAACGATTTTTTCCGAATAACGGCTGAACATTTTTACCGCTTCTTTATTTTCCCAGCCGCCTTTCTTCGCTAGCCATAAAGGTATGGGCCAGTGCCAAATGGTCACAAACGGTTCCAGCCCCAAGGTCTTTATCGTACGGACTACTTTCTTGTAGTGTTCAATGCCGGCTTCACTAAACTTCCCTTCTTCCGGCTCGATGCGCGACCACTCGATCGAGACCCTGGTTGCGGTATGCCCTAGTTCTTTGGCTAATTTAAAGTCGTTTTCGAAAAGGCGGTAATGATCGCAAGCTCTGCCCGCTATGTAGTTTCCCGGATCCAGTATTTCCGGAAATTTCTTAATCTGCCATGGTTGCCAATAAGTTTTAGCGCGCTTAGCCAAACGTTCAGCGTTTTTTATTTCCCACTCGCTCCAATTATTGATATCTCCCCCTTCCACTTGGTGGCTGCTCGT
>JAMCXR010000010.1 GCA_023474185.1 Patescibacteria group bacterium
TTAGTTATTCTTCCGTTCCATATACAGGTCTTGATTTAGAGTGAAAAACCAACCTTTATCCGACCCTCTACTTGAAAGGAATCTGAGGAGTTCGCCGAGCCCGTACGTATTGAGCGCCGTTGGATTGTTCTGATTGAAACCCCAATTTTTAACTGTGTCGTCGAGATCTTTATATGCCATCTCAACAGCTATTCGTATGACTTTAATAGTTTCTTCGCCGCGGCTCATCTTGGCAGAGTATACAGATTCAAAATCAAAATCGTTTAAGAGGAGTGCACGTGCTTCGGCGGTTGCCTGGACAAGAGGATTGTTAAATATTTTCGACCACATTTCCCGTGCTAAAAAACCTCCAAAATTATGGGTGAACCCTGCGCCAGTCAGCAACACCAAATTCTTTGGCTGTGTTGGCATATCAATGTCAGTTTAGTTTATCTCGCATATTAATTCCATTTACCCTGGCAGTCCACCGATTATTTTCCGGTCGCGGTTTCTACTGTTATCACTTTATCCCTCAAGGTAAGCCTGCTCTTGAGGTTCGACAGCAGCTCGCGTTTTTCCGTAATCGATCCCTCGGTCAACAGATAAATTGCATAAGCCTTAGCATCGAATTCTTCCATCTCGGGCTTCTCCCTACTTTTACCCAAGGCAATTCTCCGGAACTTGTTGTACCGCCCAATCTCGTCTTTGAATTTCTGTCTGACGCCCAATTCGCTGATGTCGAGCGTATCGAGAATCTTCACGATCTGCTCGATGATTTCCTCCTCCTTGATGTATCCCTCCTCACAGTGAGGATTTTTTGATCTCGTGCAGCGGTAATAGACATAGCGATGGATATTTCCGTTCTGCTGATTTTTATACTTCTCGCAGGCCGTGACGCCTGATCCGCAGAATCCGCAGGATATTAGGCGCGTAAAGGCGAATTCCTTATTGTCCTTATTGATCTCACTCCGCACCAATTGCTCTTGCACGCGGTCGTAAAGCTCTTTCGTGATTATCGGGCTATGCTGTCCCGTATACCAGTTGCCGCTGCCGACCGGATATTCGAACACTCCGTAATAGAAGGTCTTTTTGAGGAGCATATAGATATTCCCGAGTGATAAATATTTTCCGGTTGCCGTTTTGAACTTCACCTCATACCGTAGCCAAGCATATAGCTTGCGGCCCGACCACTGCTCGTTGCCGACTTTCTCGAACATCTGCCGGACGACGGGCGCACGCACGGGGTCCACGATCACTTCGCACGGTTTATCCTTACGTTTCTCGTTCAGGTATCCAGTCGGGGCCATACTGGGTCGCAACCCTTGTTCACATCGCGTTCGCAATCCTCGCTTCACATTCTCTGACTTATTATCGTTCTCGAGTTTCGCTGTCGAGCACAGGATCATCAGCATGAACTTCTCGCTAGGGTTGTTTGTGAACTTCTGCGAGAACGTCCGTATCTCAAGTAATGATTTTTGATCCATGAGATCCACCAGCGCTCCGAGGTCTCCGGCGTTTCGACTTAACCGATCCGGCGCCCACGCGAGGATGCCGCTGAATTTGCCGGCGCGGATGTCTTTCAGAAGTTCATTAAACACCTCACGCTCCCCAGTCGCTTTCGCCGAATGGCTTTCGGTTCGAATCTCTGCGACCTCCAGTTTGTCCCGCTCGGCGATCTTTGCCATTTCCTTGATCTGGCTCTCTATCGAAAGGACCTGCTGCTCCTCACTTTCGGTGCTTTTCCTTGCATACAGACAGTAGACGACCTTTTGCTGGGGCGGGATTGCTGTGGGGGCTCCCGTCCCTTCGGCCCCCTTCATTTGGTTAGTCATACCACAAGGGATGACGCAACCCCGCGAGGGCGTCCAGAGTGGTTGGAGTTGATAACTACGCCCCGAGAAGGATATTTTTTAAGAAAGATGTTCAAGCCGAAGATTTTTTGGAGGGAAGGTCGCAGACGCTTGATATAACACTTGCCCCACCCTTCCCGTGCGCGTGTTATAGGCAATTTATTTTTTCGCTGATCTTTATAGTGATCCGCGAAAACTCCCTATTCAGTACCGATACCGATTCTTAAAGACTCAACAATCCAATCAATCAAATCCTTACTAGCTGAAAAGTCTTTTACCTCTATCTTTTTGACATCAGAAAGTTGATTCTCAAAATGCCGTGCGATGTTTAACTTGGAAATCTCCTCTATGCCTAGACTATTTTCTTTAATATATTTCTCGAGCTGCTCCATTGCCCCTTTAGTTTTTGAGTCAAAATCTTTTGTCGGCTTGCTGCAGATTTCATCATCAGCAAGCTCCTGAATGTAAGCGTTGACGGCAGAATTGAAATACTTGCGAGGGAGCAGGTCTTCAATGGTAATTGCGTCTTTATTAAAATCGCTGACCTCTTTAACTTTTTCTGGTTCTGTGAACTTGACTATGGCTGTTTTTGCTCTTTTGCCAGATTTATCGGAGTCCACAAATGCCACATACGGCCTCTCTTCGGATTTAACGATACGACACATGGAGGATATGTTAGGAGCACCCCCCGAGTCAATTATGGATAAAATGTTGAGATCAGCTTTTACAAATTCGTTTTCATTAAAAATCTTCAAGAGGGTTAATAGATACAACCTATCAGAAGGCCCTTCAACTATTAGGTTGTTATCGGCATAGTAAAAACTATCCGCCAACATCATACCTAGCGAAGCTCGCAACGATTTCCAGTTATGAATGTAGGGTTTAACATCGACTTGCGTTCCCTTATCTTTATCTTTGCTCACCACGCGAACCCTAAAGTTGTTCAGGCGATTTATCATGAACGGCGAGTGCGTTGTGTATATTAGTTGATTGAACTCGGAAAGGCTTTCGAGGTACAGCAACAAATCTTTTTGACCCCGCGGGTGCAGAAAGATGCCCGGTTCATCAATCAGAAAAATAAAATCATTTAGATCACCATCGTGATACTCTTTGAACTTCAAAATGAACGACAAAAAGAATAAGAAGCCTCGGCTGCGAGTGGATACATCACCATACGTATTGAAGTCTTCTATATCTACGTTCAGAAAATTACCATCATTGCTCAAGCTCAACTTAATTTTAATGTCGTCTTCCTTGCCTTGAATCCAAAGCTTTTTTAATTGTTTAGTAAGTTCCTCTGCGCCATTTAGCCTAAGCTGGCGAGCCGTGGACGTATCCTCAAACATGGATGCCTCTTTCGTGCTCAACCCCGCAAGCTTTATGAGGCCGTTGGTAACGTCATTTTTCTTCCCTATGATTTCTTCTTTCGGGATTCGATGGTTTAGTCGATCTTCAAAAGTGTCGAAGAAGAAAATGTTTTTCTCCAACTTTCCTTGCAGAAAATCAATCACCGCTTGTTCTTGCGCGTCATCGAGGCCTTCAGGGTTGATTATTGAGTAATAATTTTCTTTGCCATCGTTATAACTAATCTCTAACTCGATATTGGTGCCTATGTTTATTGGCTTCCGTTCCTCTTTTTCTTCTGCACTCTCAGTTCCCGCTTTACTTGGCGGGGCATCTTGAGCTACCTCTGGCGAAGTAGGAATACCTTGGATTACTTCCGCTTGCCCTTCCTTAGACTCCACTGGGATTCCAACCTTTTCATTAATTTTTCCATTTATAGCCGCCGCTTCTTCAACAAATAAAACAAACTCGTAGGCCACGCTCGTTTTATCAACTTTCTCGATGATAGGATTCTTGGAAACGCGCTTATCCGATTCTTGTATGGGTGTACTGAAGTCTAACAACTGAATTGCTTTCAGTAAGTTAGTCTTCCCGTGCTCATTCGCGCCAACAACACTCGTGAGATTTTTGTCTATCGGAAAATCTGCTTCTGCAACAGACTTATAGTTCTTAATTCTTACTCGATTCAGCTTCATAAAGTCATTATTGCTATATCACAAAGCCTTGAGCTTAGTCAAAGCTTCTTCCACGTTGGCATTATAAACTAAGAAGAAATACGTCTTACCCTTGCCGAGTTTCTCCCAAATCTTACCGATTTCGACCTTGTAGGCCGTGTCGTCGTTGCTCAAACGATCCTCTCCCTTCCACTCAAGGGCAACGATGTTGCCTTTCTTGGTAATCGCCACGAAGTCGGGGTAAAACTTTCCTCGTCGCCAGCCCTGAATGTAGAACGGGTCTACCTTCTCGCGGTTTCGTACCCAATACTCGATATTGTCCAACGCCCCTAAATCTATCCGCTTCACGAAGCCCTGCTCCTCTCCATTGATAGCGTCTATTCTTTCGTAAAGGTTTTTGTTAAAAACTTTCGGGACGGGAGATTTAAGCGCAATTGTCTGCGGGTACGAATCGGACGGAGCAAGCCCTATTTTGCTTTTCGCCAACAGCCCGCTAAACACTTTCTTGGTATGCGCTTCGAGAATCTCATTTATCACAACGCTTAGGCGGTCGGCGAGGAGATACCTGTTCACGGAGAGTTCGGCGAGTGTCCGTTTGCGTTTGCTCATCTGCGTCTCAACGGCCTTCTTGATGAACGCCGCCTTGTCCTCTTGATTGAGCATTGGAAAACGAAGTTTCTTGTCTAACCACGACACCAGCTCCTCGACGGAATGGTTGCCCTCAAGATACTGGTACGGCAAGCTCAACTGCTTGCCCGTGAGCCACTCGTCGTCCTTGGTAATGTCTATTGTCGCCTGTCCGTCGGAATCGTAATGAATCGTAAACTCGAAGTCGGCGTTCTGTTTGGCGAGCTTAAACTCCTCGCCCAAGAAGTTCAGCGACCCGAAGGATT
>JAMCXR010000023.1 GCA_023474185.1 Patescibacteria group bacterium
AACCTCTCGCACCTTCTAGCTAAGCCGTATTCCCCGCGATATCACCGTTGGGCGGTGAGCTTTTACGAGAAACGCGCCTAGCCCCCTACGCACCCTTTACGCCCAGTAAATCCGGATAACGCTTGGGGCCTTCGTATTACCGCTGCTGCTGGCACGAAGTTAGCCACCCCTTATTCCTACGGTACTATCAATCCCGACTTGCGTCGGAACTTTCTCCCGTAGAAAAGCAGTTTACGTCCCGAAGGACTTCTTCCTGCACGCGGCGTCGCTCGATCAGGCTTTCGCCCATTGTCGAATATTCTCGACTGCTGCCTCCCGTAGGAGTAGGGCCCGTGTCTCAGTGCCCTCGTTGGGAATCGGGCTCTCACCCTCCCTACCGGTCATAGCCTTGGTAGGCCGTTACCCTACCAACTAGCTGATCGGACCTAGGCCGCTCCTAAAGCGTCTTGCGACTTTACCCCTCGATTACTCTCGGGGACTATCGGGAATTACTCCGCCTTTCGGCGAACTATGCCCGTCTTCAGGGTACGTACCAAGGTATTACTAACTCGTCTGCCGCTAACCTAGCCAAGATTCCTTCCGCTTCGTATTGCTACTCCGCAGCTCTCATCAAGGTTTGGTCCGCTCGACTTGCATGCCTTATCCACGCCGCCAGCGTTCATCCTGGACCAGGATCAAATCCTCAAAAATAGACTGGAACAACTAAAAGGTTTCTACAAATATTAAACGTTTAAAAGAGCAGTTAAAACTGCTACTCTGAGTATATTAGAGGCAGAGAGCCTACTTGTCAAATGCACAATATTTATGGTAATCTAGGCGCGAGAAAAGATCCTATGAAGAAAGACATTCACCCTAAATATTATCCCGAAGCTACGGTCAGCTGCGCCTGCGGACACACTTTTAAGGCTGGCTCGACTTTGCCGGAAATGAAAGTGGAAATCTGCGATCACTGCCATCCGTTTTACACCGGCAAAGAACGATTACTCGACACCGCCGGACGCATCGAGAAATTCAAGGCCCGCCGACTCAAGGCCGAGGCAACACGCTCTGACAAGAAGATGCGCGGCAGCCTTCACGAACCGCAGAAGGGAGCAAATAAGAAATAAGTGACAATCCTCCCTCCCGACATTGGGAGGTTGGTTTTAAA
This sequence comes from Patescibacteria group bacterium, assembly GCA_023474185.1. Taxonomy (GTDB): domain Bacteria; phylum Patescibacteriota; class Minisyncoccia; order UBA6257; family Colwellbacteraceae; genus JACWAO01. Next base: position 1,148 of record JAMCXR010000023.1, read on the forward strand.
ATTCCCTATGGAAAAATCCATTTTGGAAATAAGAGCCGGCACCGGAGGAGATGAAGCGGCAATTTTTGCCGGAGATCTGGCTCGAATGTACGAGAGATACTCGGCTCGCCGCGGATGGAAATTTGTCATCTTAGACCTGAATCAAACAAGCCTTAACGGATATAAATCGTTGGTCGCCAAAATAGAAGGCGAAGGCGCGTACTCGGATTTAAAGCAGGAGGCCGGCGTGCACCGCGTCCAGCGCATACCCGAGACAGAAAAATCGGGAAGAGTCCATACCTCAACCGCATCGGTGGCCATAATGCCGGTTGTGGAACCGCGGGAGTTCGATATTAATTCCGGCGACCTGCAAGTAGAATTTTTCCGCTCTTCCGGACCAGGCGGACAAAACGTCAACAAGGTGGAAACAGCGGTCAGAATACTGCATAAGCCGACCGGAGTAGTTGTTTCTTCCCAAACCGAGCGCTCACAATCGGCCAACAAGGAGCAGGCTTTAGCCATTCTGCGCGCGAAGCTCTACGAGGCGCAAAAAGAAATGGAAGAGAGCAAAATGACCGGCATGCGCCGCGAACAAATAGGCTCCGCGGAAAGATCGGAAAAAATCCGGACCTACAACTTTCCCCAGGACCGGATTACCGACCATCGGATCAATAAAAAATGGCACCATATCGAGAAAATCCTGGACGGCGATATGGATCAGATAGTCAAAGCATTCAGACAGCTTTCCGCAGCCTAGTTTCGGTATTTTAACTGCGTCTAGTAGGCCTTAGAATTCTGGCTTCGAACTATGCAGAACGGCGTTTGTTCGTCCGACTGCCCCAAGGGGTTGTCCCGAAAAACATCGTGAATGAATCTCTCCGTCAGCTTCGGAGTGGATTTTCCCAAAGAATAAACTCCGCGGTAATTGGCGTCTACTATTACCACTTCGTTGCCGAATTTTTCCTTAAGTTTCTTGGCGACTCCGTTTGGGTCGAGAGGCGCCAGCTTGGCGTACTGGGTGTAAGGATAAAGAATGAAAGACATCGGACAATCAACCGATTTGGCTCTCTTGCCACTTAAGGCGTAAAAGGCGCCTTTTAATCCCAGCGGTCTGGTGATGGCCGCCACTCCCGCGGCAAAAACGACCCTTGGCACTCCGGCCTCGCGGATGAAAAGCTCCATGGCCATGGGGGTACCGTGGCCAAATCCGCGAAATTCCTTGGTTCCCCAGTTGTTTTTGACATTTCTCGAAAGAAAACGCGCCAAGCCGGAGGGTTTTATCTCTTTTATCGGAATTATCCTTTTCTGGGAAATAGCGACGACTTTTTCGCTTATAAAGATAAGGTCTCCCTGTTGAAGATACGGCTCGACAAGATCGTTAATCAATTTTTCCAGACTGTCGCCGGGATTAATCAACGGGGTTTTAATCGGGTAGCGAGCGTAAGTTTCTCCACCGACACCAATGTTTATTTCCTTACCTTTGTTGGGCCGAATGTCTTTTATATCCTTGATTTCCATAAAATCGATTTCACTATACTAAAATAAACCGAATAGCAAAAATCATCCCAAATACTTTCTGTCGCGCAGCTTATCCGGCAAATAAGTTTGTCCCGCCTCTTTTGCTTCTTCTTTATTATATTTATACCCCTTCCCGTATCCCAGCTCTTTAATTAAATGGGTCGGGGCGTTTCTCAAGTGCAGTGGCACGCCTTCATTGGGCAGTTCGGCGATATCTTTCTGTACTTCGCCGTAAGCAAGATATAATTTATTGCTTTTAGGCGCTCTTGCTAAATACACCACCGCCTGTGCCAGATTAACGTTGCATTCCGGCATACCGTTGAAGTGGCAAGCCTCGTAGGCGGCGACCGCTTGTACCAGCGCCTGCGGATCTGCCAAGCCCACATCTTCTGAAGCGAAACGAATCAGCCTTCTCGCCACGTAAAGCGGGTCCTCGCCGGCTTCAATCATCCGGCCCAGCCAGTACAAAGCGGCGTTATCGTCGCTGCCGCGCATCGATTTATGCAAGGCGGAAATTATATTATAATGCTCCTCTCCTCCCTTATCGTAAAGCAAATGGGTTTTTTGGAGAGATTGTTTTATTAACTCTTCATCAATAATTATTTTTCCATCCGTCCGGCCGGCAGATTTTACCGCCAGATCCAAAGCGTTGAGCGCCGTCCTGGCATCTCCGTCCGCCATCCCCGCCAAGAAGTCGACGGTTGCAGCATCAATCATTATGTTCTCCTTGCCCAATCCCCTTTCCTTGTCGGTTAAAGCGCGCTTTATTATTTCCCTGATGGCTTCCGGTGGAAGGGGCTGCAACAGGAAGACTCTGGCTCGGGAGAGGAGCGCGGAAACGATTTCGAAAGACGGATTCTCGGTGGTGGCGCCGATTAGGATAATCGTTCCGTCCTCGACGTGCGGCAAAAAAGCGTCTTGCTGCGCCTTATTGAACCGGTGAATCTCGTCGACAAAAAGAATCGTCTTTTGCCCGTAAATCTTTTTGCGTTCCTTGGCCGCTTTGATTACTTCGCGCACTTCGGCCACGTTTCCCGTCACGGCGCTGAACTGCACGAAGTGGGCTTTGGTCATCTTGGCAATGATTCTCGCGAGCGTGGTTTTCCCGCTTCCGGGGGGTCCCCAGAGGATCATTGAAGGCACTTCGTCACGAGTGACTGCGTTCCGTAAAACGCTTCCCGGGCCGATTATCTTGTCTTGACCCAGGAACTCGTCCAAGGTTTCCGGTCTGATTCTATTGGCCAGAGGCGTGGCACCAACTTCCTCTTTATTCAAATTTTCGTCAAAAAGCCCTGCCATGGTTTGAACTCATTATAACACCGTGGAAGCGGCTAGCGCTCCAAACCACCGATTTCATTATTAGCGGCTACGGCTATTCCGCGTCATAAATCGCCTGGACTTGGGAAGAAGTTAGCGCTTTGTTGTAGAGTCTCATATTGTCGCCACGGCCCGGGAAAAATTGATGATAAGGATTGCCACCGTAATTATCAGCTCCGATTACAAACGGCGTGCTGGAATTATAGGTAACCGTCCCTGAAGCGATATTCCCCCGAGGAAATAAATTTTCCATTCACATACAAACTTTGGATGGCCCCGTTAATTACATATGTAATCATATTCCACGCGTTATCGGTTATCGGTGCCGTATCGACAACCCACGGCTGCCATGCGTTGTTTATTTCGACATCCGCTTCCAATTGAAGATTGGATATCAAAAATAATCTTGGTCCCGGATCGGCTGCAAAGATGTACCCTCCGTTACTAGTGGAATAAAACCATGCATTGATGGAAATTGGCTTCTGAACATCCGTAGCACTCGGCAAATTAACATAGTCATCTCCTCCGTCAAATAAGTAACACCCTCCGGAAACGCATCCTGCCGACTCATACGTCGGCCCCGTCCCGGTACTTGTCGCATCCTC
>JAMCXR010000025.1 GCA_023474185.1 Patescibacteria group bacterium
ATCCCTTGATTCTGCAAGGAGCTGGGCGGGATTCAATACTACGACGACTACGGCGGCGAGGATTCCTATGACGGCTATGCTTATGAGGAGTTCGATGAGGGTGAAGGAATCCTTGGAGGTTGTTGGGGAAGCCATGATATATGGATATTAGCAGAATACGTTGGGGGGAGGAATATATATATAAGGCTATTCCGACGAACGGTGGGATAGGTGGGGGTTCAGGGGGGGGGACGCAAAAAATAACTACTAAAAACAGGATGCTAACACCCTGTTTTTAGTAGTTATTTCTCCACCTCTATTCCCATCGATCTGGCAGTACCAGCAATAATCTTTTCCGCAGCCTCGATGCTCTCGGCATTCAAGTCAGCCATCTTCCGTTCCGCTATCTTTCTTAAGTCATCAGCGGTAACCCGTCCGACTTTACTCTTGTTCGGCACCGCCGAACCCTTAGGAATGCCTGCTGCCTTGCGAAGAAGATCCGAAGCCGGAGGGGTTTTTAGTTTAAAATCGAAGCTCCTGTCCTCGTAGACCGTTATTTCCGCCGGAACGATATCGGTGCCCATGTCCTTGGTAGCATCGTTGAACTGCTTGCAGAAATCCTGAATATTAATCCCCTGCGGACCAAGCGCAGTACCGACTGGAGGGGCCGGGTTGGCTTTTCCGGCCTCAATTTGCAATTTAATTACGGTTTTAATCGGTTTAGCCATATTGTTAAATCTTTTTTACTTGTAGCGAATCTAGTTCGACGGCGGTGTCTCTACCAAAAACCGGAACCATTACCTTGATTCTTCCCTTTTCCTCATCGACTTCGGAAATTTTACCGTCATAATCCTTAAACGGGCCATCGGTGATTTTTACCACATCTCCGATACGCAAATCAATTTTCAGCTTGGGCTCAGCCTCTCCCATTCTGGCTTTGATAGACTCAACCTCTTCATAAGAAAGCGGAGTCGGATTAGCCGGGTCGGGGCCGACGAAACCGGTCACCCGCGGCGTGTTTCTTACCACGTACCAGGAATCCGGCTCCATTACCATTTCAACTAAAACATAACTGGGGTATATTTTTTCCTCGACGACATAGCGCTTCCCGGATTTGATTTTTATTTTTTTCTCGATGGGAACCACGATGTTAAAAATTTTATCGCCCATCGACAACGAGTCCACCCTTTGCTTTAAATATCTGGCCACTGCGTCTTCATAACCAGAATAAGTGTGGACTGCGTACCACCTTCTTGTCCCCGTTTTCTCCGGTTTTAAGACAGAATCACTCATCATTAGTGCTTCAAGATAAACTTCCTGATCAAGCCAAGGAAAATGCTGTCCAACAGCCCCAGATAAGCGGCAACCGCAGCCGTAATAACGGTCACGACAATCACCAATCTGATGGCCTCGGCACGGCTCAGCCAGCTCACCCGGCCGAATTCTTCCCTGGACTCGGTCAAATAATTATTTAGATTTTTCCACATCTAATACCCACCATAGTACCAATTCCCCAGCATTTTTCAAGCCGCAGACACTCCGCGCCTGCCGACCAGGTCCGAGCCGGGAAAAGCCGGGGCCCCCTGATTAAATCGATTAAATATCCAGGTTCTTGACGGAAACCGCATGCAGCTGGATAAAGTGCCTCCGCGATTCCACCCCTTCTCCCATCAGGATATCGAAAAGCCTGTCCGCCTCCTTGGCATCGTCCACCGTCACCACCTTCAGAACCCTTACTTTAGGGTCCATCGTCGTATCCCAGAGCTGATCCGGATTCATTTCTCCAAGCCCTTTATAGCGCTGAATATTGGGCGTAGTCTTGGCGCCTTTTGACGCCTCTTCTTTTTCCGCTTCCGTGTAAGCATACTTTACTTCTTTTCCCACCTGCACTCTATACAGCGGCGGCTGGGCAATGTAAAGATGTCCGTTTTCTATGATTTGCGGGAAGTAGCGGTAAAAGAGGGTTAACAAAAGCGTCCGAATATGAGCACCGTCGACGTCGGCATCGGTCATTAAAATTATCTTATGGTAGCGGATCTTCGAAATATCGAAATCGTTGGCAATGGCCGTACCCAAAGCAATCACCAAAGCGCGGATTTCCTTGTTGACCAGCATCTTATCGATGTGCGACTTTTCCACGTTTAAAATCTTGCCGCGCAAAGGCAATATGGCTTGGGTCCGCCGATCTCTTGCCTGCTTAGCGGAGCCCCCGGCCGAATCTCCTTCCACGATAAACAACTCCGAATCCTCGGCATTCCTGGACTGGCAATCAGCAAGCTTTCCGGGAAGAGTAAGCCCTTCAAGCACACCTTTTCGCAAAATAGTCTCTTTGGCCGCTTTCGCCGCTTTGCGGGCTTTCTGGGCTATAAGACATTTTTCCAAAATTCTCCGGGAATCCGACGGGTGCGTTTCCAAAAACTTGGAGAATTCCTCGCCGACTACGGCTTCCACCGCCGTCCTCGCCTCGGTGTTGCCCAACTTGGCTTTGGTCTGCCCCTCAAACTGCGGCTCCCGCAGTTTGACCGAGATGACCGTGGTCAGACCCTCGCGAACGTCGTCCCCGGTCAAGTTCTCGTCCTTTTCCTTCAGAAAACCGTTGGCCCGGGCATAATCGTTTAACGTCCTAGTGAGAGCCGATCTCAACCCGGTAAGATGCATTCCTCCCTCGGGGGTATAAATGTTATTGGCGAAACTCAACTCCTGGGTTTCTATCCCTTCGTTGTAATTAAGCGCGCACTCCACATTGATTCCCGCTTGCTCTTTGGCGGTGTAAAAAGCTTCGTCTTGAACAACCTTGTCTCCGTTTTCGTTGAGGTAGCCCAGGAAAGATCTGACGCCGCCGTCGAAGCGGAAAGAATAGTACGACGGCAAAGGCTGGCGCTGGTCGATAAAAATGATGCGAATGCCCTTCGTGAGATAGGCCTGCTCCCTCAAACGCTCGAGTATTTTCTTGGCGTCAAACTCGATTTTGGGAAAAATTTCCGTATCGGGAATAAAAATGACCGTGGTGCCGGTATGATCGCTCTTCCCGCTCTTGGTCACCTTGGTTGAGGGAATGCCCCGCTTGTACTCCTGCGCATAGACAACCCCGTCGCGCCTTACTTCAACTCTCAACCAAGACGAAAGAGCGTTAACCACCGAAACCCCGACGCCGTGCAAACCGCCGGAAACTTTGTATGATTCTCCGCCGAACTTTCCTCCCGCATGCAGCGTAGTCAAAACAGTCTCCAAGGCTGATTTTTTGGTCTGGGGATGAATTTCCACCGGGATACCCCGGCCGTCATCCTCCACACTTACTTTGCCGTCGGGAAGGAGTTCGACCGTAATGTGCTTGGCATATCCGGCCATCGCCTCGTCAATGGCGTTATCCACCACTTCCCAGATGAGGTGATGCAGTCCGTCAACCCCCGTCGAGCCAATGTACATGCCCGGCCTCTTCCTGACTGGTTCCAACCCCTCTAAGACATAAATGTCCTTGGCGGTATATGATGATTTTCCCGCTTTCTCATTAACCTTTTCAGCCTCTTTTTTAGCCATAAGTTAAAAATGGAATCCTTTTGGATTTGTCCGGATTATAGCAAAAAATCACTTCTAAAACAACTTGCCGGACAGCAAAATCCTTTCGTGTTTAAGGCTTCTCCGCGCTGTAAATCAAGGAGATTTCCGCCGAACTTAAGGCGCGATTGTAAATCCGCAGGTTGTCCAGCAAACCATTAAAATAGTCCACGTTATCCCGGTAATCCTTCCCAATGGCAAAATCGCCGGCACGGTAAACCACGTCGAGCGACGCCGTGATGCTGCCGTTAGGCTGGCCGTCCAGGTAATAGGTCCCCGCCGTGCCGTCCTTCACAAAACAAGCGTAATGCCACGCTCCAGTGGCGATAGCCGTGTTCGAAGCTTGTCCGTTAAAACCATAATTGTTGTCCCAATCCCAAAACTCCATATAAACGGAGCCGGATTGGCCGGTCACTATGAATTCGTATTCGCCGTTGATATTCGACCCGCTCCTTCCCTGCTGCACCAGAATCTCGGTCGAAGTCGACTGTAAAATTATCCAGCCGCAAATCGTCATTTGCGAACCGGGGACATTGTTGAAAGTTGAGCGATAAACGTAATCGCTCGTCCCGTTAAAATCCGCGCACGACCCCGACACGCATCCCGAAGAAATATGAAAGTCGGAAGGATACATGGCCCCATCATTGCCTTGCACTGACGAATCGCTGGCCGCTGCTCCGGTTTCGTCGAATTTCCAGTAGCCGACCAGCGCAGATTCGTCCTTGGTAAGTGAGAGATAAGTGCTGCCCCGGCCTAGCACGCCCGGCGGAACAAGACTAAGATCGGTACCGTCTTCAAAGATCAAAGACGACCAGCCGCCGTCGTTCCCGGCCGCTCCCCCAATCATGTCTTTTGCCGCCTCCATCACCGCCGTAAGCTCATAGAGTCCGGTGCTGGAACTGACGGTGTAGGTATAGTAGTAGTTTCCCGAGGAAGTGGAGTTTGAGGGATCGACGGGCAGGGAGGAAAGGGGGCTGCCGGTGGAGA
>JAMCXR010000012.1 GCA_023474185.1 Patescibacteria group bacterium
AGAGGAGGAAAAAATCCTGGCGGGGCTGGAGTTTGTCGGCAGTTCCAAAGGGCGTTTTCCCTTGGGGGAGGTTTTGCCTTTGAGCGAGTCGATAAAAGAACGGCTGGAAAAAATGCCGGAGGTGAAGAAAATCGTCGTGGCCGGATCTCTCCGGCGCCGGAAAGAAACGATCGGCGACATCGATATTCTGGCGATATCCAGCAAACCGAAGCCGGTGATGGATGAGTTTGTTTCCTTAGGCGGAGTGGCCAAGATTATGGCGCACGGGGAAACCAAATCGTCGGTCAAGCTGAAAAACGGCATCGACGTCGATTTGCGTGTCGTTAAAGAGGTTTCTTACGGGGCAGCTTTGAATTATTTTACCGGTTCCAAGGATCACAACGTGGCTTTGCGGGAAATCGCGGTTAAGCGTGGCTGGAAGCTGAACGAATACGGTTTGTTTGATAAGAAAGAAAGGCAAATTGCCGGAAAAACCGAGGAAGAACTATACAAGGCTTTGGGATTGCGGTATATTGATCCTGAACTTCGAGAGAACACCGGCGAAATAGAAGCCGCCAAAAAGAACCGACTTCCCCGCCTCGTCGGCTACGACGACTTGAAAGGGGATTTGCAGGTTCAAACCAACTGGACGGACGGAACGGCTTCCATCGAAGACATGGCTCTGCAAGCGGCAAGCTTGGGTTTGGAGTACATAGCGATTACCGACCACACCAAACATTTGGCTATGACTCACGGCCTTGACGAAAAACGGCTGGCTGAACAAGGGAAGGAAATAGACCGCGTCAATGCCAAGCTGGAAAAAAGAAAAGCCAAATTGCGGGTGCTAAAGGGCGTCGAATGCGACGTTCTCAAAGACGGTGGTTTGGATTTAAAAGACGAAGCTTTGGCCAGATTGGACGTGGTTGGGGTGGCGATTCACTCGCATTTTAATTTGCCGGTCGCGGAGCAGACGGCCAGGATGAAAAAAGCGATGAGCAATTCCAACGCGGATATAGTTTTTCATCCGACCGGAAGGCTTTTGGGCAAGCGCGCTCCCTACGAGATTGACATGGACGAAATAATCCGCCACGCCAAGAAAACAGGGACGATTATGGAAATCGATTCGTTTCCGGATCGCTTGGACATGAAAGACGAGTATATCCGCAAGTGCGTGGCGGCGGGAGTAAAAATGGCCATCGATTCTGATGGGCATGCGCCGGCACATTTAAGCTTGCTTTCTTACGGTATATCCCAAGCCAGAAGGGGGTGGGCCGAAAAAAGCGACATCATCAACACCCGAAGTTTGAAAGAGATGCTAAAAACTTTGAAGTAAAATGCTTATGCAGAGAGAAATATCGGCTGGAATAATAATTTATCGCCGCGACGTCAAAGGCCCGCGTTTTTTGCTTCTTTATCACGGTAGCGACTACTGGAATTTCCCGAAAGGGCATATCGAAAAAGAGCCGGCAGCGGGAGGAAGGGAGGAGACTAGTTTGGAGGCCGCTTTGCGGGAAACCAAAGAGGAAACCGGGCTGACTCCGGGCGAGTTGAAGGTGAACAGGAAATTTAAGGGATACGAGCGCTTTTCTTTTTATAAAGGGAAAAGCCGCATTTTCAAGATAGTTATTTTTTATCTCGGAGAAACCAAGCAAAAACAAATAAAGGTATCCGAGGAGCATGAAGGATACGGTTGGTTTTATTACCGCGACGCCTTGCGCTTGGTAAAAGGGTATCGGGACACGGCTGCCGTCCTAAAAAGAGCTAACGACTTTATCAGGTTTTCCGCTAAAGAGCATAACCGGCCGGCTCATTTGGAGAGCGAAACACCGCGGCCGAAATCGGAGAGCGTTCTCAAGGCGGAATAAAAAACCGGATCTTCAGCGGATCCGGTTTTTTTATTAGCTGGTTATTTTACGCGCTCTACTATTTTGCGGAAAACATCCGGTTCTTTTTCGGCTAATTCGGCGAGAACTTTGCGGTTCAGGGCTATTTCGTTTTTCTTCAAAGCCGCGATCAATTTGCTGTAGCTTAATCCGGCGGAGCGGGAAGCAGCGTTGATTTTTACTTCCCACAACTGGCGTTGGTCTCTTTTTCTCTGCTTGCGGCCGCGGTACGCGTGGCTCCAGGCGTGCAGCAGCGCCTCTTTAGCAGCTCTTTCTTTTGATTTTCTCCCCCAGCGGAAACCCTTGGTCTGCTTCAAGACTTTACTTCTTTTCTTATTGGCGGAAACCCCTCTTTTGACCCTTGTCATGTTTTAATAAGCGTTTTGAATAAGCGATCGCACCCTTTTATAATCGGACTTGCTCACTGCGGAGTAATTTCTTTTTCTCTGGATGGTTTTGGTTGATTGCTTGGCCATATTATGACTGACGCCCCTAACTCGGCGCAGCATCTTGCCTTTCTTGGTAATCCTTATTCTTTTAGTGACTGTTTTTCGCGTAGACATTTTATTTTTCTTTTTCTATCTGCAGCAGCATCCCTCGGCCGCCTTGCTTGATTCCTCCCTCGCGCCGGATTGGGACCGCAATCATGGTCAAAAACTCTTCCATTTTCTTTGTGGCCCAGTCCTTCATTCCTTTTTCCCTCCCACGCATAGTCAGCTGAATTTCCACCCGGTGCCCTTTTTCCAAAAACTCTTCTATTCTCTTGGCTTTGTTTTGCAAATCGTTTTTGGCCTCGCGCAAGCTAATCTGCACCTGCTTCAAAGCCAAAACTTTCTGGGCCTGCTTTTGTTTTTTCAGTTCAACTTCCTTTTGATACCTAAACTTATCGTAGCTTTGTATCTTGGCCACCGGAGGGTTGGCCTGCGGGGCGATAAGGATCAAATCCAAGTTTTCCGCCTTAGCTCTTTTTAACGCTTCGTCGCGCGACATCACGCCTAAATTTTCTCCGGTGTCGCTTACGACGCGCAACTCAGGCGCTGTTATTTGATTGTTTATTTTGGCTTCTTGGATACTCGTATCCTAATAAAAACAGCCCGAATTTGCAAGAACGGCGGGAAACGGTCGGTAAAGGGAGCGGCTGGACCGTTCTTAATTGACACCGTTAACGGCCGCGGAATACAATATTTATTGCTATGATAAAAATTTACACGACTCCTGTCTGCGTTTACTGCAAAATGGCCAAAGAATACTTTAAGAGCCGCGGTTTGCAATACGAAGAGTACGATGTTGCCGCAGATCAGGAAAAACTGAACGAAATGGTAGCCAAATCCCACCAAAGGGGGGTGCCGGTCATCGATGTCGACGGTACGATTATGGTTGGCTTCGATCGCGATTATTTAGAACAGGCGCTACAGGGAGCCGGTCGCCAATAAAAATGTACGATCTTTTGATTGTCGGCGGGGGGCCGGGCGGCGTGGCTGCGGGCGTTTACGCCGATCGCAAAAAGCTGAAAACAATTCTCGTTACCAACGAATTCGGGGGGCAGTCCAAAGTTTCCAACGAAATTCAGAATTGGATCGGAACCAAATCCATCTCTGGCTTTGATTTGTCCAAGGCTTTGGAAGAACACTTGCGCGCACAAAAGGAAATCGAGATAAATGACAATGATTTGGTTTCCGGGATTGAAAAGACAAACGGCGGATTCAAAGTAAAAACGGAGAAGGGCAAAGAGTACGAAACAAAGACGGTCTTGGTAGTTTCCGGGAGCCACCACAAGAAATTGGAAGTGCCGGGAGAAGACAAGTTTAACGGCAAAGGCGTAGCCTACTGTTCGACTTGCGACGCCCCCTTATTCGGGGGAAAGGAAGTCGCCGTAGTGGGAGGAGGCAATTCCGCTCTGGAGGCGGTTGTTGATTTGCTGCCTTACGCCAGCAAAGTGCATTTATTGGTGCGCTCGGACAAACTGAAGGGTGATCCGGTGACGCAAGATCAGGTTCGAGCCTCCGGCAAAGTGCGGATTATGTTCAATTCCGAGGTCCAAGAGGTGTTGGGAACGGAATTTGTAAGCGGAGTAAAATATTTGGACAAAACTTCTAATTCAATGAAGGAGCTTCCGGTAGAAGGGGTTTTTGTTGAGGTGGGATCAGCGCCAAACAGCGAATTTTTGAAAGGTGTTGTTGATCTGAATGATTACGGATATGTAATGACCGATCCCAAAAATCAGCGAACGTCCGCGCCCGGCATTTGGGCTGCCGGCGATATCACCGACTGTCCCTTCCGTCAAAACAATATCTCCGCCGGAGATTCGGTGAAGGCCTTGCTGGATTTATACAATTATCTGAACGGTCGTTAGCTGGCTTGGCTACAAATATCTCCTTAAAAAACTTCGCGTCAATCTCAACCGTTTTCGCCAACCACCGGGATTTTTAGCTCTCCCTCCCCCCAACGTATTCTGCTAATATCCATATATCATGGCTTTCCCAACAACCTCCAAGGATTCCTTCACCCTCATCGAACTCCTCATAAGCATAGCCGTCATAGGAATCCTCGCCGCCGTAGTCGTCGTAGTATTGAATCCCGCCCAGCTCCTTGCAGAATCAAGGGATAGTAGAAGGATACAGGATC
>JAMCXR010000003.1 GCA_023474185.1 Patescibacteria group bacterium
AGGTTTCCGGCGACTTGTTGAAAGGCCGCGGCCAGCAAGACCAGTACGAAGCCAGCCTCGTCTACCAAAAGAGGGTAGCTGAGGTTTACCGCCAATTAGCCGAAAACAGACCGGACTGGAAAATCGTGAAATGCGTTCGCGGAGACCAACTTCGCAACAGAAACGAAATTCACGAGGAAGTAATGGCCTTGGCCGAACCGTTCCTTAAAGTAGTATAGCGTCGCGCGCTCTCCCTGGAGAGCGCGTTTCTATTTTTCAACGCCGCGAGACTTTCAAAAAATCCCTCTTCCCCGCTTGCACCACCAAAGCTGTTTTGCCGGGAATGACAATAACCGTCTTCGGGTCGGATATTTTTTCGCCGTCTACCTTGACTCCTCCTTGTTGAATCAGGCGAAACGCGGAGCTTTTGCTGGCGGCCAATCTGGTTTGAACCAACAGGTCGACGATGCTTAGCCGGCTCGCCTGTATTTTTTCTTCCCTGACGTTAGCCGGCAAACGACCCTTTTGAAAAACGTTCAAAAACTCCGTCTCTGCCGCGGACGCGGATTTTTCCCCGTGGTAAATGGCGACAACTTCGCGGGCGAGCCGCAATTTGGCGTCGCGAGGGTTTACTTTTCCGGTTTGCATACCCGATTCTATCGCGTTTATTTCCTCCCGCGAGACATCGGTCGTCAAAAGTAAATATCTGCCGATGAGTCCGTCGCGCACCGACATCAGTTTGCCGAACATGTCGTTTGGTTCATCAGTGATATTAATGACGTTGCCCCAGCTGGTTGACATCTTGCGTCCGTCAGTGCCCTCGAGCATCTCGCAGGTTAAAATATCCTGCTCTTTTTTCCCGTAATACTTTTGGACGGCCCTTCCGGCCATCAGGTTAAAAAGCTGGTCAAAACCTCCTATTTCCACGTCGGCCTTCACGGCCACGCTGTCATACCCCTGCATTAGCGGATAAAGGAATTCGCGCAAACTGATATCGATTCCTTTTTCGTACCTTTCCTTGAAATTGCGCCGAGCGAGCATTTGCTGGACGCTGAAACTTTCCGCCAGCCTAGTCACCTGAGTAAAATTCAATCTGCTCAGCCAAGAGCTGTTGTATTTAACCTCAGCGGTTTTCAAATCGATTATTTTCCCCAGCTGCTTCTTGTAATTCTTCATGTTTTCCGCAACCTGAGCGGGAGTAAGCAGCGGACGCTTCGCCAGCTTGTCCGAAGGGTCGCCAATTTGAGCGGTGAAATCGCCGACAATCAAAACGACCCGATGTCCCAGGTCCTGGAAAGCGCGCAGTTTGCGCAAAAGCACCGCCCGGCCGAGATGGATGCGCGGACCGGTGGGGTCGATGCCCAGCTTTACCCTTAGTTTCTTGCCAGAAAGCAAAGCTTTTCGCAGGTGTTCCCGATCAATTACCTCGGTGACGCCGCGGGTTAAGATTTCCTCGACGTCGTTAGCTTTTGATTTTCTTGATGACTTCATCGATTAAGCCGTACTCCTTGGCTTCGTCCGGCGTCAGCCAGAAATCGCGATCAGTGTCTCTTTCGATTTTCGATAACGGCTGTCCGGTATGTTTCGCCAAAATTTGATTGACTCTTTCCTTGGTTTTAACAACATGGCGAGCCGCAATTTCAATGTCTACCGCCTGTCCCTCGGCCCCGCCCATCACTTGGTGCAAAAGTATCTCGGAGTTTGGCAAAGCGAATCTCTTTCCCTTCTTGCCGGCCCCGAGAAGAAACGCGCCCATTGAAGCCGCGGTGCCGATGCAAATAGTGCTGACGTCCGGCTTAATGGCCTGGATGGTGTCGTAAATCGCCAGTCCGGCCGAAACGACTCCTCCTGGCGTATTCAGATAAAGATGAATATCTTTTTTGGGGTCTTCGTATTCCAGAAAAAGAAGCTGGGCAATTACGGTGTTGGCCACCGCGTCGTTTATCGGACCGCCTAAAAATATCACCCGGTCCTTCAAAAGACGGGAATAAATGTCGTAAGCTCGTTCACCGTAATTGGTTTTTTCTATTACCGTGGGTATTAAAACCTGTCCTGATTCGTCCATTGTTTCTTTTTGTTTTATTTAGCGGAGGCTTTTGTGATCACCTCTTCCGCCTCGGCGCGCGACCCCCAACCTTTGGGTTCAACCAGCTTTTTCTCCAAAACCTTGTAAGTCGCGAAAAACTGATTGATTTCGAGCCGCAGCGGTTCCGGAATATCGTCCAATTCTTTCCAGGAATCATAATAAAAGTCGTCTTCCGGGACGGCAATTATCTTTTCGTCTGGTTCGCCCTTGTCTACCATTTTAAACAGTCCGACCGGCCTGGCGTTTACCAGCGATCCGGGCAAAAGAGGAAAGCGGGTTATAACCAAAATATCCAGCGGGTCGCCGTCGTTCCCCTTGGTATCCGGCATGAAGCCGTAGTCCGCCGGATAATCCACCGAGCTGCGTAGCACCCGATCCAACTTCAAGCGGCCGGTCTTTTCGTCAAACTCATACTTATTCCTCGAACCTTTAGGAATTTCAATTAGGACTTCTATGCTCATAAAATTTTCAACGCGTTAGCGGTCGACGCCCTTATGATAAGACTAATAATCGCCTTCTTCAACGCTGGCGATTATTCTTCGGTTTCCGCAACGTTTTCCTCACCACCTACTTGACCGGCGGTTTCTTCTCCCCCTTCTCCGCCACCAGGTTCCACTTCCGCTATTCCTCCTTCCTGGGTCTCGTTGGGCCTGGATTCTGAGCGGACGTCGATCTTCCAGCCAGTGAGCTTGGCCGCCAGTCGGACGTTCTGCCCCCCTTTGCCTATGGCCAGGCTCAACTGATCGTCGGGAACAAAAACCCTTACTTCTCGCCTCTCGAGCTCTTCGACGCGGTGCACGCGCGCCGGGGCCAGGGCGTTTTTAATGAACGTTTCTATGTTCTCGGACCAGCCAACGACATCGATACGTTCCGGACCGAGCTCGTTCGTCACTGTCATTATTCTTGTACCGTGCTGGCCGACCACGCTGCCCACCGCATCCACTGCTTCGTGGTTGGAAGCCACGGCAATTTTGGTGCGCGATCCGGCTTCGCGGGCGATGGCCTTTATTTCCACGGTGCCATCGGCGATTTCCGGAACTTCCATTTCAAAAAGCTTGGTAATGAATCGCGGGTGTGAACGCGACAAAACAACTTCGGGGAACCGCGGCGATCCTTTTTGGACGGCAACCACGTAAAAACGCAACCTTTCTCCAATGCGATAGTGCTCTCCCGGGATGGTTTCGTTGTAAAACATGATGCCAACGGCGCGGCCGAGATCGATGTAAACATTGCCGCGTTCTATTCTTTGGACGGCGCCGCTCACCACCTGGCCTTCCTTGTCCTTAAATTCGCCGATCACCGACTCCTGTTCCGCTTCTCTCAATCTTTGGATAATTACCTGTTTGGCGGTGCCGGCGGCTATCCTGCCGAAGTTATCCTGGTCCGGCAACGGGAATTCCATCTCGTCGCCAACCTTGGCATCGGTATTTATTTTCTTTGCTTCCTCCAATAGGATGTGTCTTTCTTCGGAGAAACGCGGCAGCTTATCCTCCGAATCGGCAATTTCCTCCCCGCCCTCGAAACGCACGGTCGTTTCGTCTACCACTTCTTTTACTTGGAAAAAGCTCATTTTTCCGGTATGGACGTCCAGCTTCGCTTTAACGTTAGCATTTCTCGAAGAATACTCGCGCTTATACGCGGCGGCCAATGCTTTTTCCACGACGTCGAAAATTCTTTCCGGTTCGATTTTTTTTTCTTGCGCAATTTGGTTTACGGTTTGTACTAGAGATTTTAAATCCATTGTTCTTGACTGATTTTTTAGATTAAAGACCCGCCATCGGCGGGTCTTTAAGTTCATTTCGAATGATAGCAGATTTGCTTCCGACGCGTCAAGTTTCCTTAAGACCCGCTCAGCATGCTTTCGGCTTGGCTAATACCCGCGTAGGATGTGCTCAAAATCAGATATTTACCGTACCAGCCGTATTCGAAAACAGTTCCCTTCGCGCTGAATCTGACGAACCGCACCGGTTGCTTGTTGGGTAGTAATCCTCCAACCCAAGCTCCCTGACTGAACCTTCCCGGAGAAGACAAATAAAAGTTAACCAGGTCGGGGGAAGATTCGATGGTTGATTTCACCAAGTCGACGAGAGGCTCCGTCCCAACCTTGCCGCCGAGGGCGGTGGTGGTCGCGGAGGGGGAAGTAGAGGTTGACTGAGCTTCGGCCGCCACCGGAGTGGAAGTCGAATAATTGCCGCCCAGCTCGAAAACGTATCCAGGCCAAGCGTTTTGCCCATCGTAGTAAAGGAACGGGGTGAAATCGTTATCGAGATACTGAGCCAACGCCCCGTTATTGCCGGGCAGAAGAATCGATAGCGCTTGGGGGGTCTCCAAGGGAGCGCCGTTCAGCGTAATTCGCATTTCTTTAACGGTCCTGGCCGGAGTGGTTGTGGCTTCGTTGGCGGCGTTGATGGCGGAAACCAAACTGGCTGTGGAAAGAGAAGTCAAATCGAGAGAAACCGCCGCCGTCGAAGTTGTAAAGAAGGAATGATGAACGAATGGCGGCGGAGTGGGCGTTTGGGCAACCGGCGTGGAAGTCGGAACTGCCGGAGCAATCGGAGCTTTTGGTCCTCCGGCGAATTTCTGAACAAGGAAGAAAGCGGCTCCTCCCAAGACTACGACTACCGCCAGTCCGATTACAACATATTTGAGGGTATTTTTAGAAACGGCCTGAGATTTTTTTATGCCAGCTCCTTCGGCGACGGCCTGCGGTGTAAAAACCGGCCCGCCTTCGAACCCGTAAGGGTTAACGGGAGGCTGTTCCTTGGCGCCCGCAACCTTCGAAGAAAGATCGCCGACGGCAGGCGACGGTTTGGCCGGAGCTACTTCGGGTTGGGCGCTGATCCCCCCCGAACTTTTTAAAGCTTCGAGATCGCTCCCCAGGGTGCGGACAGCGACGTCCCCCATTCCGGGGGGCGGAGTCACGCCACCGAGTCCGGCCGCGGGAGCCGCTGGAGGCGGCGGCACCGCCGGAGCGGGCGCAACAAAAGGAGCCGGCTGAGGCGGAACGGGCGGGATTTGCGGGCCGGCGGCACCAGCTCCAGAACTGATGGTGGAAACCGGTTCCGGTTTGTTCAGTCCGTAATTGACAACCGTCGGCACTTCCGGTGCCTTCGAGGGTGCCGGTGAAACCGGCGGCGGAGGTATGGGAACTTCTTTTGCCGGTTCAGCAGCAACAGGAGAAGGAGGGGTTGGCGCAGTTGGAGGAATCGGCGCCTCGGGCGTTGGCGACGTCGGTGGCGTCGGCTGACCAGGGCCGCCAAGAGGGGCTGGACTTCCGGACGAGTTGATTGAAAAACTTGGAGTCAAGCGTTCCGATCCGCTTTTTTGATTGGGATCGTTTTGAGGAACTCCGGGAAAATTAGCGTTTGGTTCCATACTGAAAATTATACCACAGAAAAATTAAGCAATAACTGTGGATAAAGAATCGGAGATTATAATACGGCACTTAGCGTTTTCTTGCCCACAATTTTGGGCCGCAGACGGATAATCCCGCTAATCAAAACGAGTCCTTAACGCGAAACTCGAAACAAATTACAAATAACGAACCGCAAACAGTGGCGGATTCGGCTGCAATCTGGAATTTATATCTCTGTTTTATTCTCGATTTCGAGTTCCCGGATAACGATTTTATGACTAAACCCTTCAGCCACGCCTGAGGACTATTCGGAGTTTTTGGAGTTCAGCTGCCTTAGAGAAAGGCCAACCTTGCCGTTTTCCAATTTAATCACTTTGGCGCGAACGCGATCGCCTACCTTCAAAACATCGGTGACCTTTTCAACGTATCCGTTTTTGAGTTCGGAAACATGAATCATTCCGCTCTTCCCTCCTCCGAGATCAACTATGGCACCAAAGTCTAAAATCTTATCAACGGTTCCCTCGACAATTTCCCCGATTTCGAACTCGCGAAGCATGTTTCTTATAATATTAGCCGCTTCTTCCGCCGCGTTTTTTTCCTTCGCGGAGATAAACACCTCTCCGTTATCGTCTATATCGATGGACAGTGCGCCGGTCTCTTCTATTATGCCGTTAATCACCTTTCCTCCAGCCCCTATCACCTCTCCTATACGCAAAGGATCTATCGCGAGCGTCACTATCTGAGGAACTCCAGGCCTGGTCTCCTTCCTAGGAGAGGAAATGGCTTTTTTCATAACCTCTAAAATCTTCAACCTGGCTTCCTTGGACTGAGCCATGGCTTCCTTAAGAACCTCCACGCTTACTCCGGAGATTTTCACGTCCATCTGCAAAGCGTTAATCCCGTCCTCGGTACCAGCCGCCTTGAAATCCATGTCGCCGTGGTGGTCTTCCGGCCCCTGGATGTCGGTCAACACCTTGTACCGCCCGTTCTTATCGCTCATCAGCCCCATGGCTATTCCAGCTGCGGGTTTTTTAATCGGCACCCCGGCATCCATTAAGGACATAATCGCGGCGCAAACGGTCGCCATCGAACTCGATCCGTTCGAAGACAATATTTCGGAAACGACTCGAATTACGTAAGGAAAATCCGCCTTATCCGGAATCACTGCCGCGACCGCCTTGGTCGCCAAGGCTCCGTGCCCTATTTCCCGACGGCCAGGACCCTTAAATCCTCCGATTTCTCCGGTGGAAAACGGCGGGAAATTGTAATGCAGAAAAAACCTCTCTTTCTTTTCCCCCTCGATTGTCTCCGAAAGTTTTTCCGCTCCCGGTGCAGCCAAGGTTGTAACAGCCAAAGCTTGGGTGTTGCCGCGAACAAACAAAGAGGAGCCGTGAACGACGGGTAAGACTTCGACTTCGGCGTGCAAGTCGCGAAGTTCGTTAAAGGCGCGGCCGTCGGGCCGTATCCCTTCGTCCAAGAGCTTGCGATGGATCAGGGAGTCCACTTCCTCGTCGAAAACGGCCGAAGCTTGTTCCAAATCCTCGGCCGCGCTTCCGGCGGCGGTCAGTTGTTCAAGCATAGCGGAGCGCAACTCTTCCATTTTCGATCCGCGCTCCTGCTTGTCTTTGACGTAAACCGCGGTTTCTAATTTGTCTTTTAAGAACTCGGTGACCGCATTTTTTAACTCCTCGCTCGGCTCGGCCACCGGAACCTCGACTTTGGGCTTGCCCACCGCCTTGATTATTTCCTTTTGGAATTCGATGAGTTTGGCGAGAGGAGCCAAAGCTTCGCTAAAGGCTGAGGCGACTTCTTCTTCCTTGGCGTCGGCCCCGCCAAGTTCTATCATATTTATCTTTCCGTCCAAACCGGCGACGAAAGTTTCGAAAACCACTTCTTCCCCGGTCAATTGACTAGCGGCGGGGTTAAGAACGAACCCCCCCGTGGTTTTGGCCAGGCGCACTCCGGCAATCGGTCCGTTCCAAGGAATGTCGGAGATGGCCAAGGCGGCGGAGGCGGACAAAAGACCCAGGAAATCCAAAGCATTTTCCCCGTCATAAGAAAGAGTAGTAACGACCACCTGTATCTCGCGACGAATCTTTTGATTGAAGAGAGGGCGCAGCGCGCGATCGATAAGCCTGCCGGAAAGAATAGCCTCGTCCGAGGGCTTACTCTCCCTCCGCAGAAAACGACTGCCTAAAATGCGCCCGCTCGCATAAAATTTTTCCTCGTAGTTGACGGTCAGCGGCAAGTAATCTACGTCGCGGTCATTTTTGGACATCACGGCGGTTGCGAGCACCGTGCTGCCGCCGCAGCTGGCCAAAACGGCGGCATTGGCTTGTTCGGCCAATTTGGAAACTTCCAATTTTACGGTTTTCCCGCCTATCTCTAAACTAAATTGTTTCTTCTCTAAATCCATAATCTACAAAATATACGCCGAATCCGGCCGTTTGGTCAAAATTTATTGAGGTTTGAACCAAAAATCCAGCCCCCTCAGCCTTAAGACTGCGTTCTCGCCGATTTGCGGCTGCGGGGGGAACGAAAAATCATTCCGCTTTCTTCGTCGAGGTCGTAAAACTTGTCCGCCGCTTCTTTGAGTCTGCCAGAGGCGGTCCTGCCGAAAGCCGCAACTTCGACCGTGCGCCCGAAACCCCATTTTAAGTATTCAACCAAGGGAACGAAATCGCCGTCGCCGGTGACAAGCACGATCACGTCGGCCAAATCGGCCATTCGAATCGCGTCCACCGCCATGCCTACGTCCCAATCCGCCTTTTTGGCTCCGCTCGAAAAAACCTGGATATCCTTCAGTCTGAGCTCGATTCCCTCTTTTTCCAGAGCCTCGAAAAAAGTTTCTTCGCCGGTCGCCGAATCGCTCCGAACGACGTAAGCCAGCGCCCGAACCAGGCTGCGGTCGCCGACAACCTCTTCCATCAGTTTTTTATAGTTAACTCTCCCTCCGTAAAGGTTTTTGGCGGAATGGTAAAGATTCTGAATGTCGATGAAAACGCAAACCCGTTGGTTGGTATGTGAAATGTCGGGCATTACTTCTTTAACCCAAGCTTCTTAATGGTTTTTTGATAAGAGCTCGGAGAATGGGCCGCCAGATAATTGAGCAGCTTGCGCCGCTTACTGACCATCTTGAGCAAGCCGCGGCGGGAACTGTCGTCCTTGGGGTGATGTTTTAAATGACTCGCCAACTCGTCGATTTGCCGGGAAACCAAAGAAACCTGAACTTCGGCTGAACCGGTATCGGTCGCGTGTTTTTGAGTTTCGCTTATTACTTTCTTTTTCGTGCGGGAAGACAACATTTGCTACATGCTATCAAAAACCGGCAAAAGTGTCAAAAACTCGGACACAATCCCGCGTCTCACGACTTTGGTTTCGGCTCCGGATTCCAAGATTCAAGTTCTAAAAAGGGCAAGGCGTCGTATAATATATTTGTGGCAAACATTGAAACAGCGCTCAACGAATACCTAGATTATCTCGAAATAGAAAAAAACCGTTCCCCCAGGACGCGGTCCAGCTACGAGCGATGCTTGAGAAAATTCGTAGAATCCGAAGGCATTGCCTCGACTAACGGCATAACCGAGGAGAAAATAAGAGACTTCCGGCTGAAAATGGCCCGCTCCGAAGACCTAAAAAAATCGACTCAAGCCTATTTTATAATCACCATCCGCAACTTTTTAAAGTTCCTGGTTAAAAGAGGCGTGGCGGCCGTGCCGCCGGACCGGGTGGAGTTGCCCAAGGTGCCGGAAAGACAAATCAGGCCGCTCGAGTATTCCGATTTAGAGCGGCTTCTTTCCGCTCCGAAAGGGACGGAAGTCAAAAGCTTGAGAGACAAGGCGATTTTGGAAATTCTGTTTTCCACGGGGTTGCGCGTTTCGGAGCTTTGTGCACTGAACAAGGACATAAACATCGAACGCGGGGAATTTACGGTGCGCGGAAAAGGCGAAAAACTCCGCGTCGTGTTCCTTTCGGACAGGGCGAAAAAAGCGCTTCAGGGATATTTAGGCAAGCGCGAGGATACGGAGCTGGCCTTGTTTGTCAGCTTTAGCACCGGAGGGAAACCGAAAGTTTTAGGCAGAATCCTGCCTCGCACCGTCGAAAGGCTGGTGGACAGATACGCGCGAAATGCCGGCATACCGAGACGCATAACCCCGCATCAGCTGCGCCACCAGTTTGCCACCGATTTGCTTTTAAACGGAGCGGATCTGCGCTCCGTCCAGGAGCTTTTAGGACACAGCAACATTTCCACCACGCAAATCTACACGCACATCACCAACAAGGAACTGCGCGAGGTGCACCAGGCTTTCCACGGAAGAAGGAGAAAATAAAAACTACAGTATTGTGTTTGAGCGGAATATTATCTCAAAAGTCCATTACCAATTCCTACGGAGTAGTCGGAGAAGGAACGGAGACGTTAAAGAAACTTCCGACAAAGGCGTTTATACCGGTTGCAATCAAGGCAATTACTACAGCTACGACAGCATATAATATCTTGTTTTTAGCAGACGCTAGTTTCTTTTCGTCTCCGCCAGCGGTCAGGTAATCGAATGCTGCCCACAAAACAAACACGGCTGTGAGAAAGAAGAAGAAGAAATAACCCCAGCTAAGCAATGTGGTCAAAAACGGTTTTATTTGCTGAACACTGCTTATAGGTGACGTAGGAACAGATGTTCCCGGCGGTTGGGAAAATTGAGCTTCTGCGGGGCTGGAGTTAGCTATGACCGTCGCTATAAGCGGTAGGCTCATAAGAACAATTTTGGCCTTTGACCTCAAAAGATTTATTTTATCCATAATCAACCTGCGACGATAGACGAATAATAGATCGACTTCTCTATTTTTTTTGTTTATTGGATTAATATTAGCACTCCTCCACCTGTGTGCAAGTGTGGATAAGACAGAACATGCAAGCGCGCTCCTTTTGGGGAAATATAAAAATGCTCATTAGCATTTTTCATAGTGCTCCCGAGAGGAGTCGAACCTCCAACCCTTGCGGGACATGGTCCTAAACCATGCGCGTATGCCAATTCCGCCACGGGAGCGCTCCGGTCGCTTAATATAATAATGTAGACCACCTTGACAAAAATGTAAAAACGTGCTTCTATCAGACTAGTAAATTCTGTACATTCACAGCTCACACAGGAGGGGAAAAGATATGTCTCTGCTTTCATGGCTTGGCAACGCAGTTACCAGCGGGGTGCTTGATGCCTTCTTTCTGAAGCTCTACGAGCGCTACGACAAGAACGCAGGAGCCAAGGCCGGAGTTAAGAAAGTCACCGATTTCCTGACGAAAGAAGAGAAGCGCGGCAAGGTTTGGTCATTCGTCGTAGTAACCCTTCCAACAAAAGGCCCTGAAGCCAAAACGGCCTCTGAGAGATTGGTCCACAGGCAACGGATGCGCCAACACACGGAGCGGAGGACCTACGAACCCCATGCTCCATACCAGCATGGCGATGAGGATAAGCTCCTCGAAACTTTGGAAGTCATTTACGACTCGTGCGTAGATGATGGCAAGAAGGTAAATGAGGAGCAGCTTGCCACGATTCTAACAGTGCTCGGCAGGATGAGCGATGATGAGTTCGATACGGTTATCGAGGGATTCGACAACGATCGGGCTCGTCAGTACGCGCTCCGAGTCTGGAACGAGTCCTTGAAGCTCTACCAGCGTTTCAACGAAGCCGGTGGGCGGTGGCAACAGAAACTAATCGACGACGGAATGTAAGGGGGGTCCTTAATGAAGTGGCTTGAGAACATCTTGATTCTCCTGGCCAGGTACGCCAGGAAGATGGCGCTGATGCGCAAGCGCAAGTTCAGCAAGGGAGCTAGCGCCCCCAACGTTGGACAGCAGGCGTTTGATGTGTACGTCGCCGCACTGAAACGGCTTGCGCTATACGTCGTCTTGCTCGCCGTTGTCTGGTTACTTGCCCTATTGGTTGGGAAACCGCTGTCGGTTGGAGCAACGACAATTCTTCTAGTTGTGTCTACCATGCTCCTTGTAGCAGCGGCGTGGCCAGCGGCATTCGTGCTGTTCGAGCATGAGCGTTACCAGAAGATCGCGGTTTCCATCATTGTGACTGAACTCGGCGTCGGCTTGATAGGAATGTTCGTACACATTCCTATCAAGGACGTTGTCGCTCTGCAAGTCGCCGGCCTCTACTTGGTGTTTTCTAGTTATCTTGGGAAGGCCAAAGGGGTCCGGCTTTGGGGCAACAGGCTCGCAACAGGGGTGATGGCGATTATATTCGCCATTTCCCTTTGGCCCAGTTTTGGTATAGCGCTCAGACCAGCGCCGGCAGCAGTCGGCAACGTGGCAGCGGCGGTTGCGACCAAGGCGGTTGCGGCAACTAATGATCTAGCCTGCCGCATCAACGGCATAAGCGACATCAGGGTTACTAGCAACACCGCAACGGTCGCTATGCCCGATAGCGGATGTCAGTCATCGGTGTTCAACACGCAAAACCACGTCCCTAAAGGTTGGTGGTATCAGATTGACGAACCGCCAGCCGGGACGATAGTTCACTGGCAAGACGGCAGCGCGGGCGATTACCAGGAGATTAGCAAACACTCCGGACAGTCTTTTTCGTTCTCTCGCAAGGGAGGCGGAACGGTCATCATCGAGTGGCGCCCCGTTTCCAGTAACTCTGGCCGGTGAGCGCCTGGCACATTGTACCTACATCCCCGCAAGCAACCGTTGCTTGCGGGGTTTTTCTTGTCTTTAAGAGGTCGGCAGGCCGAAAAAGCTTTTGACAACCAAAATTATTCCCTGGCCGACCACGATAATTATCGCACCGACTACCGCCCAAAACAGCGCTTGTTTGGCCGTCTTTATCTTCCCAGGGTCTCCTCCGGCCGTAAGGAAAAGGAATGCCGACCATAAGATAACTAAAGATATAAGCACTGGTACAACATCAAGCGTGAGAAAATTTATCACCTTATTCAGGAGGTCGAAAGCGTTACCCGGGAGCTGTTGACCCCCAATGGAAGGAGGATTTATTTGGAGCGTGCCACCGCTTCCTGCGCCTCCCGGGTTAACGGTCCCAGCAGATTCCCCACCTGGGTTCACCGTTCCGGCCGACCCCCCGCCGCCGTCAGAGGCTAACGCCGGGTTAATAACGCCGAAAAGCACGGATAAGATCAACACCGCTGCTGGAATAATCGCCGCGGACTTGATAAAGAGATATTTGTTTGTATTAAAAAATTTCGCCATCATCCAAAAACGCTTTTTACTAAATTAACTATCGCCAACGATCCGAAAACGATTGCGGTTCCGACGACCGCCGCGATTATGGCATTCTTACCTTTGGTTATCTGGGCCGGCTTGCCTCCGGAGGTAAGCATCAAAAGCCCTCCATAAACCACCATCAGACCGCCGAGCGGAACTACCACATACACCATTGCACCAAGTATGTTGGAAATGAGTTGATTGAAATCGCCCCAGTTGCAAGTGAACGGATTGCATTGGGGGACTATCGGACCGAACGACGCCAAGAGACGGTGCATATAGTTAAACTAACTTCTACTTTGGAATAATGACGCGACTGCAGCTTGAGCTTGGCTAATCGCGCTGCCGATATCCGACTGATTGCTTGTTATCGATTGTATCATGCCGTCGAAAATGTCGCTAACCGCAGCGGGATTGGGCTCCGTCCAATCCTGGGCGGTTAAGGACTGGGAAATAAAGGAGCCGAGCGTTTGGCTGTTGGAATCCTGAGCAATGAGCGTGCGCAAAGCGGGAGGAATAGACGTTTGCGCGGAGTAGTTTTGGGCGCTTGCCGCGTCGGTACCAGCAAAGACAGCAAACTCCCAGGCCGTTTGCGGGTCGATTGCCGTTCGCGTGACGGCCACACCCCAGTAATTGGGGAAGTTCACTAAGTTATTCAAATCGGCCTGCGGCACCGGAGCCACTCCGATATTTACATTGTACGTTCCGCTAGATATTTCCGCTTCCATATTAGCCAAATCGGCGGCGTAGGCGACGACCATCCCAACCTTCCCGTTCAAAAAAGCGCTCAAATCATTGCCCATCCCGTCGTTCCAGGTGTAATACCTATTCTGCGGGTTGGCGAACTGCGTGTAAACATTCACAGCTTGAACCGCCCCAGGACCGGAAAAATTAACCGACCCGCTATTGTCAATCATAGGCGTTCCATACTGCTCCATAAGCAAGCTGACTATGTCACTCGAATCGGGAATACTCTTGCTGGTTCCCCCTAAGGCGGTACCGGCCCTGATTATTCTTCCGCCGCTCAAGGCGCGAATCTTCATTGCGTCGGCGGCAAAAGCCGGCCAGGTTTTGGGCGGGAGGGCAATTCCGGCTTGGTTGAACAAGCTTTGATTGTAAATCAGAGCCAGAGTGTCGAGCGAGGTCGGCACCGCATAAACTTGGCTGTTGTACACAAAATCATTGCTCACCGTCTGCGGGAAAAGACTGGCGAGCTGAACTACAGAAACGGTTCCCGTCGGAGCCGGAGTCAAAATTCCGCGCATCTGGTATAGCCACTTATTATTCAACGCAGTGATGTCCGGCCCGGTCCCGGCCGCCATGGCGTTAATTAGGGTTGTCTGGAAATTAACAGGGTTGACCTGCACATAATTAATTTTCACTCCGGGATGCAGCCGGGTAAAAGAGGAAATGGTATAGCTCCAAGCCGAAGCGGGATCGGTCCCCCAAAAAGTCAGGGTCTCGCTTTTCCCGCGCTGGCGCAAACCAGGAAGGATGCCGGCGAAGATCAAAATAAAAGAGATGACCAGCAACCCGGCAACCCCCAAGATAATCATTTGCTGTTTGGTGAACCGTAACGGCATACTCATTTAATATTAAGCAGTCAAAAACTAAAAATCAAAGACGATAAATAAGGAGACTCCAATTTCCGGCCTTCAGGATTCGGCCTTAAGCTTACAGCGCCACCGTTCCCGCCAATTCATCCCCCTCCTCGACGCGCATTATCCGCACTCCCTGCGCGGAGCGGCCGGTGGTGCGGATGCTCTTTAAGTCGGTGCGGATGATTTGCCCCTTCTCGGAGATGGCCAACAATTCCTTTTCCTCGGTAATAACGTGGGACGAAACGACTTCACCGGTTTTGCTCGTCACTTTGGCCGTCAAAATTCCCTTCCCCCCGCGCGACTGCAGGCGGTACTCTTTTAACGGAGTGAACTTGGCGAATCCGTTGGACATTATCACCAAGAAGTTCCCTCTTTCGTTTTCGGAAGTGATCACCTCGAACGAGCTTACTTTGTCGCCGGACTTCAAATTAACCCCTCTCACTCCGGCCGCCGTTCTGCCCATCGGCCTCACATCCTTTTCTCTAAACCTTATCGACTGCCCTTTGCGGGTGGTAAGTATTATTTCATCTCCGGTTTTAACGAGTTTAACCCAGCGAAGCTCGTCGCCCTTCTTCAAATTAATGGCGATTATTCCGCTTCTCCTTACGTTGCCGAACTCTTCGAGCGGCGTTTTCTTAATCACGCCTTGGATAGTAACCATCGTCAGGCAGCCGTCTCTTTGTTTTCTGTCGTCGCTATAGGCGATGATCGCGCTCACTTTTTCGTTCGCCGGAATCTCCAGAAAATTATGTATCGCTTTGCCCTTGCTGGTGCGGCTCGCGACCGGCACTTCATAAACCTTGGTTTGAAAAACTTTCCCCCCGGAGGTGAAAAAGAGGATATTGTCGTGCGTCCGTGCGCGCAGGAAATGCGCCAGTTCGTCGGCCTCATCAAACGACCCGCCGGCGATGCCTTTGCCGCCGCGCTTTTGGGTTTTGAAAGTATTGGGAGCCAAGCGCTTCACATATCCGTCCGCGGACATAGTGATAATTGTATCCTCCTGAGGAACGAGATCTTCTACAGTCAGCTCTTTCAAGCCGCCTTCGATTACCTTGGTCTTTCTTTCGTCCCCGAATTTTTCCTTTATTTCCCGGAACTCCCTGTCGATGACCTCGTCAATTTTTTCGGGACTCCTGAGCAGAAGTTCGAGGTCCTTGATGAGTTTCATTTTTTCCTTAAGCTCGTCTTCTATTTTCTGTCGCTCCAAAGCGGCCAGCGTCTGTAATCTCATTTCAAGAATCGCCGTCGCTTGCAGGTCGCTCAAGTCGAATTTTTTCATCAGATTCGCGTGAGCGTCTTCCTTGCTCTCCGATTTTTTAATCGTCTCGATTATTTTGTCGATTACCGAAAGCGCCTTAGCCAGCCCCTCGAGAATGTGCGCCCGCGCCTTGGCCTGCTTCAGATCGAATTCGGCGCGGCGGCGCACCACCGTCTGCCGATGGGAAACGAAAACCGCGAGTGCGTCTTTAACGGAAAGGATTTCCGGGCGCAGGCCGTCGACCAGCGCCAGGAAATTCATGTGGAAATCTTTTTGCAAATCGGTATAATTCCAAAGTTGGTTCAAAACCTTCTGCGGAATGGCGTCAGATTTCAAGTCGATGGCGATGCGCAGCCCGTCTTTATCCGACTCGTCGCGCAGATCCCTGATGCCCTCTATTCTTTTTTCCTGTACCAACTCGGCAATCTTGGTAATCAGCTCTGCTTTGTTGACCTGGTAAGGGATTTCCGTAATGACAATCTTTTTTTCGTCCACCTCTGCCAAGGCCCTCACGGTAATCGCTCCGCGCCCGGTGACGTACGCTTCGTTTATTTTTTTGCGGTCGTAAATAATTCCGCCGGTGGGAAAATCCGGACCCTTAATGAATTTCATCAGATCCTCAGAGGTCGAATCGGAGTGTTTTATCAAATAGGAAGCGGCGTCCAGAACCTCGGTCAAATTATGCGGCGGAATTCTGGTAGCCATCCCGACGGCGATTCCATCCGAGCCGTTGATCAAAAGATTCGGTATTTTGGCCGGTAAAACCGTCGGCTCTTCCCTGGTGCCATCGTAGTTGGGCATAAAATCGACGGTTTCTTTTTCAATGTCGGTCAACAACTCCTCGGCTATTCGCGAAAGACGGCATTCGGTGTACCTCATTGCCGCCTGCGAGTCTCCGTCTATCGAGCCCCAGTTTCCTTGTCCGTCGATGAGCGGATAGCGCAGGGTGAATGTCTGCGCCATCCTGGCCAAGGAATCATAAACCGCCAAGTCGCCGTGGGGATGGTATCTTCCCAAAACATCGCCGACCACGTTGGCCGACTTCTTAAATTTGGCGCTGTGGGTCAGCCCGCCGTCCCACATCGCCCACAGTATCCGGCGGTGCACCGGCTTTAAGCCGTCGCGCGCGTCCGGCAGGGCGCGGCCGACGATGACCGACATCGCGTAATCCAAATATGACTCCCTGAGTTCCGCGGTAATCTCGCGCTTTTCAAAACTTTCGCTTTTTCCTTTTTCCTTTTCTTCGTCCATAATCGATGATCTTTATTCCGCTCGGAACACCAAAATCTTTCGCGTACCTTCGTTTAAATCCTTCCGTTTGGCCGTAAATTTGTCGACCGGCTCCGGATTTTGCCCAAGAGCCGCGGCGAGCGCTTTCAGGTCGCTCACCGAACTGAAAACCGCGACCTTAGGCTCCACTTCCTTAACGACGGAGGCCGCGTCCTTTTCTTTCAGCCCCGATTCGCCGGAAGACAAAAACAAAACATCAACCTCTCCGAGTCGGTCCAGTTCCTCGCTGGATAACGGAGACGATAAACCGCCCAAGAAAGCCAGCCTTATTTCGTCCAACTCGACTGAGTAGACGACTTTTATTTGCTTATCCGACGATTCCCTGCCGACTTGAACGCCGCGCAAACGAACTCCTCCAATTTCATACTCTCCGGCAGTGTTAATAGTCTCGTCCGCGCCGGAAGTCAGAGGTAGATTGGAAGCAGTGTGAAGAGTAATGTCGCCGCGCGCCGAAGCTGGCGGATTGACCAAAATAGAGAAGTCCGAAACCTGGCATTTAAGCCCTCCGTTTTTCAAAGGGGTGACAACCATATGCTTTCATAGCATACTCTGAAAAGGGTTGATTTTCAATCGCGTTTATATATAATGTAGGCCATGCAACAAACAGCTGCCACCAAAAGAGGAGACACCTACGAGCTTCGGGTTTTGAAGTCCGAGCCCAGCTTGATGCCGCTCCTGAAAGCCGGCGACATAGTCGAGGCCAGACTGCTCGAAAAATCCAACCGCGGGGTCTATTTCGACATTTCTAAAATTGGCTTGGGGGTCATTCGCGGTCAGGAATTGAGTAATTCGCGGGATATTCTCAAAAAACTCAACGTCGGCGACACCATCAGCGCCAAGGTGGCCGTGCGCGAAAACAAAAACGGGCTGGTCGAGCTTTCTCTCTCGGAAGCCACCAAGCAAAAGGCCTGGCAGGAAATAAAAGAATTAAAAGAGGAGGGCCAGCCGGTAAAAATCAAAATAGTCTCATCGAACAGCGGTGGATTAATCGCCGATTTGCTTGGCGTCCAGGCTTTCCTGCCCGCGTCTCAGCTTTCTCCGGAACACTATCCTCAGGAAACCGACGGCAATAGAACCAAGATGCTCGAGGCCCTAAAGCAGTTCGTCGGCCAAGAATTGACGGTTAAGGTGATCAACTTCACCCCGCGCACCAACAAATTAATTGTTTCCGAAAGAGAGGTTTTGTCCGAAGGAGCTAAGGAAGCGCTTGCGAAATATAAAGCGGGCGACGTGGTCAACTGCATTGTTTCCGGCGTGGCTACTTTCGGCGCTTTCGTCAGATTCGCCGACGATCCGAGCATTGAGGGACTTATTTACATTAGCGAATTAAGCCACAGCATCATCGAAAATCCCAAGGAAGTGATTAAGGTTGGCGACATGGTCAGAGCCAGCATCTTGGAAATCAAGGACGGCCGCGTTTCCCTTTCCATCAAAACCCTGGAGAAAAACCCCTGGGATAAGGTAGCGGACAAATACAAGGAAGGAGAAATAGTGAATGGCGGTGTCTATCGCATAACCCCCTTCGGCGCTTTCGTGAAGCTGGATCCGCAAATTTCCGGGTTAATCCACGTCTCGGAATTCGGCAGCCTCGAGGAGCTAAAGAAGAATCTCGAGCTCGGAAAAAACTACAACTTCCTCGTTTCATCCGTGAAACCGGATGTTAAAAGGATTATACTGAAATTGGCGAAATAGCCGGGAAAGCCGAAACCCGGACCGCGAATCCTGGAGCGCAAAACTCGCGTTGTTTGGTTGGGTTTTGGAATAAATAAAGAACTCAAAAGGGGTTTGAACGCGCACCTCGAATTAAGAACACCATAGACAACCTCTAACTGCTTTTTATACGCAATGAAGAGCCTTGCAAAAAATATTTTAATAACGCTGCTCATAATTTTCAGCTTGGCGTTGGCCGCCTCGCTGGTTTACCAAACCTCTAGCCAGCCAAAAAACTTGAATCTCTCGACCTTGGCCAGCGACATTGAAAGCGGCCAAATTAAAAGCATCAATGTGAGCGGCAACAGCCTGACGATTACCGGCGTTAACGGCCAGGTTTATCAAGGACAAAAAGAGGCGGAGTCTGGAATAGTGGAAACGCTGAAGAACTATGGCGTCACCCCCGAGGAGCTGGCCAAGGTAAACATCAGCGTAGCTTCCACAAGCGGATCCGACTTTTGGATCAATGTGGTGCTGCCTATAATTTTGCCGACGATCGTCATGGTGTTTATCTTTTATTATTTGCTGCGCCAAACTAAGCAGGGTGTTAACCAGGCTTTCAATTTTGGACGAGCCAATTTGCGGCTGTTTACCAGCTTCAAGGACAGAATTACTTTCGCGGACGTGGCCGGACTGAAGGAGGTCAAGGAAGAAATGCTCGAGATAGTCGATTTCCTGAAGAACCCGAAAAAGTACTTGGATATCGGGGCAAAAATACCGCGCGGGGTGTTGCTAATCGGCCCTCCCGGATCCGGCAAAACTCTGCTGGCGCGGGCGGTTGCCGGAGAGGCCAACGTCCCTTTCTTCCACATTTCCGCTTCGGAGTTCGTAGAGATGTTCGTCGGCGTAGGAGCAGCCAGAACCAGAGACGCCTTCGCCACCGCCAAACGGGCGGCGCCTTCCATTCTGTTTATTGATGAAATAGACGCGGTTGGACGCGAGCGCGGCGCAGGCTTGGGAGGCGGCCATGACGAACGCGAGCAGACTTTGAACCAGATTCTTGTGGAAATGGACGGATTCGACCGCAACACGCAAGTGATAGTTTTGGCTGCCACCAACCGGCCAGACATTCTGGACCCCGCTCTCTTGAGGCCGGGAAGATTTGATCGCCGAATCATGCTCGATTTTCCGGACATAGGAGAAAGGGAGGCGATATTAAAGATTCACGCCAAAGGAAAACCGCTGGATACCGACGTTGATTTCAGGAGAGTTGCCGTCAGAACCCCCGGTTTTTCTGGTGCCGACTTGGCCAATCTAGTAAACGAGGCGGCTATTTTGGCTGTGCAGCAAGGGAAAGCCAGCATTTCCCAACAGAATCTATACGATTCTATCGAAAAAGTATTGCTCGGACCGGCTAGAAAAAGCCGGGTGATTCCCGAAAAAGAAAGGGAAATAACCGCTTACCACGAGGCTGGGCACGCGCTCGTAGCCGCCGGGCTGAAAAATTCCGACCCGGTACACAAAGTTTCCATAGTCTCCCGCGGAATGGCCGGAGGCTACACAATCAAGCTTCCCTTGGAAGAGCATCGTCTGACCACCAAATCCCAATTTTTGTCGGAATTGGCAATGATGATGGGCGGATACGCAGCGGAGGAAGAAAGGTTCGGCGACATCACAACCGGGGCCAGCAACGATTTGAAAGAGGCTTCGAACACTGCCCGGATGATTGTCACGCGTTTCGGCATGAGCGACCTTGGTCCGATTACTTTCGGCAAGACCGAGGAGCTTCTTTTTCTCGGCAAGGAAATAACCACGGAAAAGAATTATTCCGAGGCAACCGCCGAAAAAATAGACGGCGAAGTTTCCGGCCTTTTGACCAAAGCCCACAAGACCGCGCGTAAGATAGTTTCCGCCCACAAAGACGTTTTAGACAAGGTGGCCAAGGCCTTGCTGGAAAAAGAAACGCTTGAAGGAGAGGAGTTTTATGCGCTGATTAAAGATTTCGACCTTCAGCCGATTGAAGCGTAAGGCGGAGGTTGAAACTCGAGGTGTAGAATTTGATAGTTTTAAACCAGGACACATCAGCCTCCGATGCCCGGCGGGCAACGGATCTTGACGACAACGGATAAAAAAGAATCGTTATAAACTCTTCTTTGCTTATTCCGTTATTTTTACTAATATGTAAAAGCTTGCAGGCGCCCATAGCTCAGCGGTTAGAGCACGCGACTTATAATCGCGGGGTCCTTGGTTCGAATCCAAGTGGG